>JBEHCB010000126.1:0-10219 GCA_041192885.1 Actinomycetota bacterium | reverse complement strand
CGCGAGGTAATCGAGCTACGCCCCCGCAGAACCAGCGTCGCTTGACCCGTGATCTCTTCGGAGCTGCACGAAGCGCTGCGTTCAATCGCACGAGTACCGCTTTTGCTCGTCGGCTGTGATTACGACGGCACACTGGCGCAGATCACGGATGATCCAACCCAAGCGCTGCCGTTACCTGAAGCTGTAGCAGGGCTGCGGGCATTGGCCGGCTTGCAGTCAACAACTGTGGTGGTCGTCTCTGGCCGGTCGTTACGTGACTTGGCAACCTTGTCCCGTCTGCCATCTGAGATTCACCTCGTCGGCAGCCACGGTTCAGAGTTCGACGCAGATTTCCTCCACGATCTTGAGCCGGCTTTGGCTGAACGCTTGCGCCAAATCGATGCTGTCATCAACGCAGCAGTTCGTGGCGTATCGGGGGTCGTCGTGGAACATAAACCAGCGAGCATTGCCGTTCACGTGCGAAGGTGCAATACGGCCGACTCCACGCGTGTATCAACAGCACTCCTGCAGAGCCTCGCAGGCAAAGACGACATCCACATCAACTTCGGCAAGGCAGTTATCGAGTTCGCCGTCATCGCGATGGATAAAGGGCATGCTTTCGCTCAGGTGCGGTCTCGACATGGCGTAAGCGCCGCCCTGTTCGTCGGCGACGATCTGACCGATGAATCCGTGTTCACAACGTTGAGCGGCCCAGACCTGGCAATCAAAGTGGGTGAAGGAGCGACGGCTGCGTCCTTCAGAGTGGAGGATCCACTTGACGTCGCGCGGATGTTTGCGACATTGGCCCAAGAACGGCGGATGTGGCTCGCTGGCGCTGATTCAGTACCCGTCCAAGAACACACCCTGTTGGCTGATGGCACCGCGCTGGCGCTGTTGACGCCCCACGGACGGATAACGTGGATGTGCCATCCGACACCAGATTCGCCCGCGGTATTTGCTGATTTGTTGGGCGGGGACCTCGCCGGGCATCTGACCGTGGCACCAATCGCGGGCGGTAATCCGTTGTCCCACAGGTACGAGCCAGATTCGCTAATCGCCACAACGAGATGGGCTGGCATGGAGGTGGTGGACTATCTGGACTGCAGCGGTCGGGGCAGTGATGCGCACGGAGGTTCTCAGCTTGTGCGAGCTGTGAGCAGCCGCGTGCCGATGCAGATCACCTTCGCGCCCAGACCTGAGTTCGGACAAGTGCCGGTAACGATTGATATTGACACGGATGGTTTGCGCGTCATGGGCGCAGCCGAACCGATCGTGTTACGAGCACCTGGTATCAATTGGGAAATCACAGAGACCGGCAACCACCAAACAGCCATCGGCACGTTGCTGGTGGACAGCCAGCGAGTCACGCCAGTCCAAGTCGTGATTGAGTTGCGAACAGGCAGCAGCGATTTGGCGCCGCACCCATTGGATGAAGTATCCCGCAGGCAACGAACTGCCGAACTGTGGCAATCGTGGGTACAGCGGCTGCACCTGCCGCAGTTCCACCGTGACGATGTGGCCCGCTCAGCCCTGACGTTGAAGGCACTCTGTGCGAATGAAACCGGCGCAATCTTGGCGGCAGCCACCACCAGCTTGCCCGAGGGCATGGGCGGGGTGCGGAACTGGGACTACCGATATTGCTGGGTCCGCGATGCTGAACTGGCCGCAAAAGCATTGGTCGACCTCGGCAGCACCGAGGAAGCGCAGGCGTTCCTTGCATGGCTGCACTTGGTCGTTGCCGATGCGGCTGCGCCAGAGCAGCTGCACCCGCTGTACACGATCTATGGCAAGCCGCTTGGCTCCGAAGCGGTCATAGAAGGCTTGCCTGGGTACGGCGGCAGCCGTCCGGTGAGAGTTGGAAACGCCGCTCAAAGCCAAGTGCAGCTTGATGTCTTCGGCCCGGTCGTTGACCTGATTGCAACGTTGGTCGCAGCCCGGGGACGCGCAACTGAGAATGACCTGTGGTTGACGAGGGCCTGCGTGGCGGCAGTGACTGCCAGGTGGCAAGAGCCCGACCACGGAATCTGGGAAATCCGCGACCAGCCGGTTCATCACGTGCACAGCAAGGTCATGTGCTGGCTTGCGGTAAAGCGCGGGAACGAAGTTCTGGCCGCGGCCGATCAGTCCGAGCCGGCATGGCAGGAATTGGAACGAGCAATCGCGGCCGAGGTGCTGGCAAAAGGTTGGCATGAGCCTTTGAGGGCGTACGTGTGCGCGTATGACCGCCGGGAACTCGATGCGGCCGCCCTGCACATTGGTTTGTCGGGCCTTCTGCCAGTAGGGGATTCACGGTTGATTGCCACCATCGAAGCCGTCGAGGCCGGTTTGCGAGACGGGCCAACCGTGCGACGCTACACCTACGACGACGGCTTGCCTGGCGCAGAAGGCGGGATGACTATCTGCGCCACATGGCTCGTCGAGTGCTACGCGCGCGCCGGGATGCGGACCCAGGCAGAGGAACTTTTGAGGCAAGTCCTTGATTGTGCGGGAGGCACTGGTTTGCTCAGTGAGCAGTGGGATCCACAACAAGCGCGCGGATTGGGCAATCACCCTCAGGCATACAGCCATGCAGGCGTTATCCAGGCGATTCTTGCTCTGCAAAGGCTCACACAGCCTGCCCATTAGGCTTGTTCTGTGGCCAGCGTTGAATTCATCGCCGCTTCACACACGTATCCAAAGCAAGCTAAGCCCGCTGTCGCGAATTTGAGTTTCGCAGTTCCGCATGGCGAACTGATAACCATCGTCGGACCGTCCGGCAGTGGGAAGTCCACCACGCTTCGAATGCTGGCGGGATTGGAGCAGATCGACTCTGGTCAACTGCTCGTCGATGGAACGGACATGACCACGGCACCCACCCGTGAGCGAGATGTCGCGATGGTTTTTCAAAACTACGCGCTGTACCCACATTTGAGTGTTGCCGAGAATCTGGGCTTCGCGTTGAAGGTTGCAGGCCTCTCAAAGGCCGAGATCAGCTCCCGAGTGATGGCAGCAGCGGAAATGCTGGACTTAGTTGATGTTCTGCAGCGGCGACCGCGTGCGTTGTCAGGTGGGCAACGCCAACGGGTGGCTATGGGACGCGCCATTGTTCGCCAGCCCAAGGCTTTTCTGCTCGATGAACCGCTGTCGAACCTGGACACCCCGCTTCGGGTGCAGACGCGAAACGAACTAGTGACAATGCAGCGCACACTTGGCGCAACGATGCTTTACGTGACACATGATCAAGCCGAAGCCATGACAATGGGCAGCAAAGTGGCGGTCATGAACGGCGGCGAGTTGGAGCAGTACGGAACTCCTGCGGAGATCTATGACCAGCCGAGGTCTGTGTTCGTCGCCGAGTTCGTCGGCACACCCGCCATGAACATGATGAATGCAACCACGGACGGTGGAGTTGCAACTATTGGCAGCATCTCAATTCCGGTGCCGACCGCTACACCATCACAAGCGATTGTCGGCATCCGGCCCGAAGACATCATCATCAACCACGCTTCGGCGGTTCGTGCAAGGGTCGAGCGATTCGAGGTGCCTGGTGCGGAAACGTACGTCTTCTGCCGAGTAGCCGGCATCAGTGATCACCTGGTGCTGAGAACTGCGGCCCGCAACGACTTCAAAGTTGGCGACGAGCTGGGCATCACACTGGATGCGCAGCGACTGCACATCTTTGACGCAGCGACCGGCCGGCGAATCTAGAACCTCTACGCTTCTCAACTGCGGCGGCGCGAGACCTCGTACAACGCGACACTTGCAGCAACTGACGCATTAAGCGACTCGACCTCACCGGACATCGGGATCTGCGCCACGACATCGCATGTTTCACGGACCAGACGTGAGATGCCCTCGCCTTCGGCGCCGATGACGATCACCACAGGGCCGTCTCCCAACTGCTCGACCGCACCCTCGATGGATTGATCACCGGAGGCATCCATCCCGATCACGAAGCAGCCAGCCTTCTTGAAATCTTGCAATGTGCGCGCAATGTTGGTCACCTGCGCCACAGGAATTCGAGCTGCAGCACCAGCGCTGGTCTTCCACGCTGATGCAGTCATTCCAACTGCGCGGCGCTGGCCGACAGCGACACCGGTGGCCCCAAATGCTGCAGCCGATCGCACAATCGCGCCCAGATTGCGCGGGTCGGTGATGCCATCGAGCACCACGATCAATGGCAATGTGGCGGATGTGAAAGTCGCGGCATCCGCGTACTTGAAGGCGGGCACCTTCATCGCGATTCCTTGGTGCGCGGCTTTGTTCGTCATCCGGTCTAAGTCAGAGCGCGACGCTTCCATCAGCGGTAGGCGACGACGGCGACAGATATCAATCGTCTCGCGTACTCGATCATCCATGTCGATGCCGACCATCACGTACACCGCATCAGTCGGGACTTCCGCTTGCAGCGCTTCCAATGTCGCGTTACGGCCAATGACCCAATCACCAGTCGGCACCTTCGGGCCGCGGGTTGCTGTTGCGCGAGCGGTTCGCGGCGTGCGGGTTCCTGCCGCACGCGTGCCTGCGCTGGCTGCAGCCCGACCCTTAGCGGGACCGCGCGATCCGGCGGTTGAGCCTGGCTTACCAGACGTAGGTGTCTTGCCAGCGGATTTCTTGGCTGCAGCCTTCTTCGCGGCTGCAGCACGTTTGGCGGCCGGGTGATACGGCCGATCGACTGCCTTAGGCGTCGGACCGCGACCGGCCAAACCCGCTCGGTTCTTGCCACCGGTGCCGGGCGTCTTAGCCTTCGCTGACTTCTTCGGTGCTGATTTACGCACAGCTCCACGCCGAGACGAATTGCCAGCCATCACTGCTCCTGTCGTGATGCCAACGACCAGCGGGCACCTTCAGTTGTGTCTTCGATCTCGATACCGGCAGCCGCGAGTCTGTCACGGATGGCGTCAGCCTGATGCCAGTCCTTCGATTCGCGGGCCAGCTTGCGTGCGTGCAACTGCTCGCTGACAAGCGCATCGAGTGCGGCATGTGAGGAATCATCGGCGTGCGATTGCTGCCAATGCCCCGCCATCGGATTGCAGCCCAGCACATCCAGCATCGCTGTCACTTCGGCAAGCGCGGCGCTAACTCCAGCCTTGTCGTGATTAGCGATCGCCTGCTGCCCGTGTGATGTGGCGGCAAACAGCACAGCTATCGCAGCCGGGGTTCCGAGGTCGTCGTTCATCGCCGTAGCGAAACCCTGCGGCACCGGCGCTGACGGTTGGCTGTCGACCAGTTCAGCTGCCCGTTCCACGAATGCTTCAATCCGCCTGAACCCCACTGCTGAATCGGCAAGAGATTCAAATGAGAACTCGACCATGCTGCGGTAGTGAGCGCTGGCCAAGTACCAGCGCAGCTCGATCGGCCGGACCTGCTTGACCACTTCATTGACAAGCAGCGAATTGCCGAGACTCTTGCTCATCTTCTCACCGGATGTCGTCACCCACGCGTTGTGCAGCCAGTAGTTGGCAAAAGCGTCGCCCGCGCCACGGCTCTGGGCGATCTCGTTCTCGTGGTGCGGAAAGATCAAATCCAACCCACCACCGTGGATATCAAAGGCGCCACCGAGGTAGTACTCAGCCATCGCGGAGCACTCCAAGTGCCAGCCTGGTCGACCAGCACCCCATGGCGACGGCCACGAAGGCTCACCAAGTTTCGCGCCTTTCCACAACGCGAAATCTCGTGGATCGCGCTTGCGATCAACGAATTCGCTGTCAGCTGCGCTTTGCATATCTTTAGGCTTTTGACCCGAAAGAGCGCCATAGTCGGCGTAAGAGCCCACGCTGAAATAGACATCGCCATCAACCGCGTATGCCGCGTCGGCGTCAATCAGCCGCTGTATCAACTGCACCATCTGTGTGATGTGTCCGGTTGCCCGTGGTTCCACCGTCGGTCTGACGCAGCCCAAAATATCATAAGCATGAGCGAACGCGCGCTCGTAGTCGGCTGCGACTGCCCACCATGGCCGCTCTTCATGAACAGCCTTGTGCAAGATCTTGTCGTCGATGTCTGTGACATTGCGGACCAAGGTCACGTCATAACCAGATGCTCGTAACCAGCGCACCAGCACATCGAAGGAAACTCCGCTGCGGATGTGGCCCACATGCGGTTGGGCTTGCACGGTCGCCCCGCACACGTACATCGACACCCGGCCGGGCTGGATGGGCACGAATTCGCGCAGGCTTCGCGAGGCGGTGTCATAAAGCGACAGCATCACAACGGCCCTCCTTCGGCGACGTTCAGGGCGAACTGTTCCATGCGTTGGTCTTTAAGGCTCGCGGCGGCGCACGCTCGCCACAGCGACTGCGGCGATCCCGGCACCCTCACCGGTCAAGCCCATGCCATCGGTGGTCGTGGCCGAGAGGGCTACATCGACTCCAAGTAGCCCTGCCAGCACTGCCTCGGCCTCTGTGCGACGGGGTCCGATCCTCGGGGCATTGCCGATGATCTGAACACTGGCTGACTGTGGTTCCCAGCCAGCCTGCCGAACTCGCTGCACCGCTTCCGCTAACAGCGTGGCGCCGCTTGCACCTGCCCACTGCGGGTCGTCAACGCCGAACTGCGTGCCCAAATCTCCCAGCATCGCGGCAGAGAACAGCGCATCACACAAGGCGTGACATGCAACATCGCCATCCGAGTGGCCGGCCAGCGCAGGCACACCCGGCCACACCAGACCGGCCAGCGCCAACGGACCGCTGGATTCGATATCGAATCGGTGCGCATCAACCCCGATACCCGTGCTCGAAGCACCCGTGAGTTGGCCGTTCGCAATACGCAGATCCGCTGGAGTGGTGATCTTGATGTTCGCAGCATCACCAGTCGTGTAAGTCACCGGTTCGCCGAGGGCGGCTACCAAACTCGACTCATCCGTCGCAGCAGCCAAATCGCCGCGCTGCGCGGCAGCATCGAATGCACGTTGCAAGAGTGCCCGGTTAAAACCTTGGGGCGTTTGCACTGCTACAAGCGAATCGCGGTCAATCACCGCGCCCAGAAACTCGCCACCGCGATTGCGAAGTGTGTCCGTCACCGGCACCGCCGGCACTGCAGCACCGCAGGCCAAGGTCGCCCGGCGCACTTCCTCAATAATGGAGTGCGCAGTCATGCACCGCGCCGCGTCATGCACGAGGACCGCGTCAATCTCGTCGTCCAGCGCAGACAAACCGGCGAGCACCGATTCGGCCCTTGTTGTGCCGCCGGTGACCACCTGGGCATCGATTAAAGCCTCACTTAACACCTGCTGCATCTGAGCTTCATGGCCAGCCGGCGCGGTCACGATGATGGGCATGTCGCCAAACAAGCGAGCAGCGCGAACGACCATCGGGATGCCGCCAACATTCATAAACGCTTTAGGTATGTCGGCACCCAAGCGCGTGCCGGAACCGGCAGCAGTGAGAATGACGGCGATGCGGGACATTGCTCAACCCCTCAGCACACCCGCCCTCGGGCGGTGAGCCGGTCGTTAGGAGGCGAGCACCTCGTCGAGGATGGCCTCGGCCTGGTCCTCGTTGGTGTGCTCAGCGAGCTTGACCTCGGAGATGAGGATGCTCTTGGCCTTGGACAGCAGGCGCTTCTCGCCCGCGGACAATCCGCGGTCTTTGTCGCGGCGCCACAGGTCGCGGACAACTTCGGCAACTTTGATGACATCGCCGCTGGCCAGCTTCTCGACATTCGCTTTGTAGCGACGGGACCAGTTGGTGGGCTCTTCGGTGTAGGGCTGCCGCAGGACGTTGTATACCTTCTCCAGACCCTCGCGACTGACCACATCGCGCACGCCCAAGTCCTCGACAGCGTCGACAGGAACTCGCACCGTCAGCTCGTTCTTCAGGTCGCCCTGTGTGACCTTGAGCACCAGATACTGCTTCTCTTCGCCGCGGATGATCCGGGTCTCGATGGCTTCGACTCTGGCGGCACCATGGTGGGGGTAAACAACGGTCTCTCCGACCTTAAAACCCATTCCTACTATCCCCTTTCGAACCGTGGCCAAGGCTACCACGCGGCTCCGGGACGCTTGGCGGCGAGCCCCTAGACTTCCAGCCCGTGAACATGCGCGTGCATTCAGCTTTGCGGACGGCCTTCGCAGGCCCGTTGGTGATCTCCGTCGCAATCGGTTTGGCTGGTTGCTGGCAAGGCAACACTGCCGCGACCTACGTCCAGTCCACTCAGGGCGCTACAGGTGACGGCGTGGAAAAGAACTCTGAAAACGGCCAAGTCGGCGTGCGTGGAGCGTTGATCGTGGCTCAAGACGGCAATTTCTCTGTGATTGCCACTCTGGTCAATAAGAGTGCTCAGCCGGAGCGCTTGGTATCCGTGGCAGTTGGCGACATCATCATCAACACCGACATCACAATTCCCGCAAGCGGCACAGCCCAAGTCGGACACAGCACGGCTAAGGAGCGAATTTTCGGCACGGGGCTGTTGACTCTGCCAAGCGCGTTCGTTCCTGTGCAGTTTCAGTTCGGCACCCACGGTCCCGTTACCGCAGCGCTGCTTGTGCGCGCTCCAGAGGGCTACTGGAAAGGGATTCCTGTCAAGTAGCAGCCGAGGCGCGCATGCCCGGTTAGCTATCGAACTGCCGGCCAGCGATTTCATGCCGGCGTTGCTTACGCCGCATGAGCAAGCAACGCCTGCCCTTCGGGCTACTTAAGAATCTGGGCGAAGCGTTATTGCGCGGCAATCTCTAGACGGTACCCTAGTCCGCGCACCGTCACCAAGAACACGGGGTTGGACGGGTCGGGCTCAATCTTCGAGCGAATTCGTTTGATGTGCACATCCAAAGTCTTGCCGTCGCCGACGTAATTCGATCCCCAAATTCGGTCGATCAGCTGCCCGCGGGTGAGCACGCGCCCTGCATTGCGCATCAACAGTTCCAGCAGCTCAAATTCCTTTAGCGGCAGCGGTACCGACTTTGTCGAAACAGTGACTGAATGGCGCTCGACATCCATGCGAATCGGGCCAACTTCCAGCACCGACGTAGTCGTTTCTCCCGCGGTGCTGTTGCGACGCAACACTGCTCGAATGCGCGCAACCAGTTCGCGCGATGCATATGGTTTAGTTACATAGTCATCCGCGCCAATTTCTAAACCGACGACTTTGTCGATCTCGTCATCTTTCGCAGTCACCATGATGATCGGCACTGTTGATTTTTCCCTGATTGCGCGACATACATCTGAACCCGACATCCCAGGCAGCATCAAATCCAACAGCACGATGTCGGCACCGTCGCGCTCGAAAGCCGACAGACCGCTGACCCCGTCGACCGCGGTTCCAACGTCGAATCCCTCTTTGCGCAACAGGAATGCCAATGTGTCCGCGATGTTCGGCTCGTCTTCGATGATGAGCACTTTGGTCATGCCATTTGCTCCTGTCCGGCTGAGCGCTCAGGCGCTTCCGGCTGGTTCACAGGAGTCACATCTTCGTCGTCCAACGTGTCGATGAACACCGACGGATCGTCAACGGCAGGTAAACGCATGGTGAACATCGCCCCCTGGCCAGGCGTTGACGCGACGACGCAGTCGCCACCGTGGTTCTCACACACGTGCTTGACAATCGCCAAACCCAAGCCGGTGCCCCCAGTTGCACGCGCCCGGGCGGGATCGACCCGATAGAAGCGCTCGAAAATACGCGGCTGATCATCTTCCGGGATGCCTTCGCCGTGATCACGGACGCTAATCTCAATCATGTCATTGTGCGCGCCGGCCTGCAACTCGATGACTCCGCCCTCAGGGGAATAGCCGATGGCATTGGTCATCAGGTTGCGCAGTGCCATAACCAATTGAGACTTATCTCCAAACACTGTGATCGATTCATCGACAGTCACGTCAATGACGATTTCACGAGAATGAGCCAACATAGACGTCGCGTCCACGACTGCTGTTGTGATATCGCTGAGCCCGATCGCATCGACCGCTTTCAGCGCTTCACCCTGCAACATCGACAAATCGAGCAGGTCGTGGACCAGCGTCGCCAGTCGTTGCGACTCACCCCTCATGCGTTGGGTGAACATACGCACGGCGTCTGGATCATCGCTGGCTTGTTGGACGGCCTCAGCTAGCAGGGACAAAGCACTCACAGGGGTCTTCAATTCATGCGAGACATTTGCGACGAAATCTCGGCGAACTTTGTCTAAGCGGCGCTCTTCGGAGACATCCTCAAGCGTCAGCAGCACTGCACCTTTAGGCAGAGGGGCTGCATAGACGCGAAATTCATCGCGGTCAGCGCCCTCCACTCGGGCACGGTCGTAGCTCATCTGCTGTTTCTTGCCGCTGCT
>JBEHCB010000125.1:0-3202 GCA_041192885.1 Actinomycetota bacterium | reverse complement strand
CGTGGACTTGATCGATGTGTCGTCCGGCGGCGCCGTCGCGAATGTTCAGATTCCTGTCGGCCCCGGCTACCAAGTTCCGTTGGCGGCGCACATCCGCCGCGAGGCTGCGATCGCCACCAGCGCGGTGGGTTTGATCACCGAAGCAGCCCAAGCCGAAGCTGTGTTAGCCGATGGTGCTGCCGATGCCGTGATGGTCGCCCGCGGGTGGCTGCGCGATCCGCATCTTGCTCTGACCTGGGCGCAGGATTTGGGAGAAGACATCACCTGGCCGCGCGAGTACGCCCGCGGGAGGGTGTAGCGCGACTACAGCACGCGCCAGGGTCGGTGCGATGTTCGATGGTTGTTTGCTACTTGTCTGAGGTCGCACGCGCTCTTGCGCCGGCGCGGGACCGCCGCAACCACGAGTCGATGTAGGCAGACCACGCGCGCGATCGGCGCGATGAACCATCTGCTTCGGTGTGCGCGACTGCCTGGTCAAAGGCGAGTTCCAGCGGCGAATGGCGGACCGAGCTCAGTTGCGGCCATGCGGAAGACGACCGAGAGTGTGCTGCTGCATCGGGGTAGCGGCCCTCAACCAGCCAACGGAACAGCGTGCTGGTTGCTCGGACATCGTTCAAAGCGCGGTGCGCGCCGTCGTTGACTGTGTCGATTGCTTTCAACGCGTTAGCCAATGAGCAGTAGGTGCCATCGCGGTAGGTGCAGAATCCGCGCCCGAGTGACACGCTCTCGCCCGACCGGGCAAACTCGGCTTCGAGAAAGCCCACATCGAATCGAAGGTTGTGTGCAATCAGCACTTTTCCGTTGAGGTAGTCGGCCAGCTCATGTGCGATGTCGCTGAAGCTAGGCGCATCCGCGACCATCTCGTTGGTGATGCCGTGCACATGCGACGGACCGGTGTCTACGCCGGGGTTGATGAGCCACTGACGGTGATCGAGCTCACTGAGGCTGTCCGGGTCCAAGGTGACCGCCGCTACTTCTATGACTCGGTCACTCTGCGCATCTAGGCCGGTCGTCTCAGTGTCCAACACCACCCACGGTGCTCGCGGCGTTGGCTCTGCCGGCGGCCGCTCGACCGAGTCGGAGTTCATGAGATGAGTATTACTTGGGGGTCTGTCAGTGTCGATTGCAACGCCGTAGAGTTCGGCACGATTGGAGGCGACGATGGAACGCACCTGCCCCCGCTGCAAAGCGCCAGTCGACGCTTTCCTGTTCAGCTGCAGCAAATGTGGTGCGCGGGTCACCGGCGGTCTGGACATTCACGGTATCCGCACAGACGGCAAAGCCGATGAGCAGCGATCACTGGACGACGACCTGCGTCGGTTGCTCGACAGCCCAGATTCGCTGCCGCCTGCGGTAACGGAACCTTCAGCAAGCGAGCGGCTTGCTTCTCGCAAACGCCGCCGGTGGTGGCGCAAGGGCAAGTAGGCGGCTACTCGGCCAACAAGCCGTTAGCAGTCAGCGCAGCGCGCAGTTCGGGGTCGCTCGGCTCAGTCAGGTGAGACCCGTCCGGCAGCACAATCACAGGGATGCTTCGTCGGCCTTCATTCGCCGCCATGATCAGATCCACGGCTCCGGGCGTCGCGTCAGTGTCAATCCATGTGTAGTTGACGGCAGTGCGCTCCAACAGTGCCTTGCTGCGGACACAATCCCCGCACCAGTCGGCCCCGTAAACGATGACGCCGTCGTCGCGGCGTTGCAGTCCTTCGCTCATGCGCTTCACGCTAGCACTCGCGTGGATGGGCGGCCCGGAGGATGGCCGTCCACCGGTTAGTCGAAAGCCAATCCTGAGCTGCGCAGAACCAGGTGCGCATACATCATGTCCGCCCACGAGAACCAGGGCCTGGTGAATCGGCTCGGATCGTCGCAGTGGAATGACTCGTGCATGTCGCCGGTGCCGCCATCGGTTGCCTCGAGAACATCAATGGCTCGCGCATAAGCATCGGCGTCTTGGTCAGTCAATGCGGCGACCACGATCGCAATCGGCCAGATGTGCCGCGTCGGTGTGTGCGGGCTGCCCACGCCATCACCGGCGGTGCCGTTGTGGAAGTGGGGGTTTGCGGCGCTGAGAACGCGTGCCCGGGTGGCGAGGTAGGTGGGGTCGTCGTTGGAGCACCAGCCCAGATAAGGCAAGGAAAGCAGGCTCGGCACATTGGCGTCGTCCATGAACAGTTGGTTGCCCAAGCCATCCACCTCGTAGGCGTAATACGCACCATCGGCGCCGGTGATGAAACCGAAGTAACGGATGCCTTCTGCAATCTGTTCACTCAACCTGGCTGCACGCTGCTTCAGCGCAACATCCGGTGCCAATGCGTCAGGCAGCCGCGCTAATTCGGCCAACACGGCGGAGGCATGTGCATTCGAAGGGATCAAGTAGCCGTACACGCAACCGTCGTCACTGGGGCGAAATCCAGTCCACGACATCCCCGTTGGAGCGACGGGCGCGCCGTAACCGTCGTGACTCAATTGGTCATGCGCCGGCGACATCCGCCGGCGGAATCGGTAGGTCGCAGAGTCATGGTGTTGCTCGCGCTCGATCACATCCATCGCCAGCGCGGCCGCAGCGAAGAAATCTGCATCCAGGTGCTCCGATCGCCCGCTCGCGCGATGCAAGCGCAGAGCCAGATCGAGGAAGCTGCTCAGCGAATCTAACTCGTACTTGCGCTCGAAAACCCATGGACTTTGGTCGGGGAAGTCTCGATGCCAGCAGTTGCCGTTGGGTTCGAGATTGAACGCGTTGGCATACGGATCGATCAGCACATAACGCGCCTGCTGCCTGCTCACAGCGGCGAGGACCTCGTACACCTCATGGTCTGTTGCCGCCGCCAGCAGTGGGCGCAGCTGCCATGTTGAATCACGAAGCCACATCGCCGGGATGTCGCCGGTGATGACGGCGATTGTCTGAGCGCCGGTGATGGTGCTGGTGTCAACCATGGCCTCGCCAAATAGGCGGTCGATCGCGCGCCGCACGCGTTGTGCTCGCTGCTCGCCGGTTCGTTGGCGAACTGCGTCCACCAAAGCATTCAACGCCGGCGGCACTGGAACGCCGATGCCGGCGGAGTGTCTGCTCATTCTGATTTGACTGTGACGTCGATCAGGTAAAACGGCTCGCCTTGGGTGCCGGTGGCAAAACACCAGCGGCCATGCGCGCTGTTCTGGGTCGTCACGACCGAGCCGTCACCAGCCACCACGCGCCGGGCTGCCG
>JBEHCB010000124.1:0-8365 GCA_041192885.1 Actinomycetota bacterium | reverse complement strand
CCACTGCTGAAGTGACCGCGGTCGCAACATTCTACACGATGTATCACGACGAGCCGCAGGGCGAGCACCACATCGGTGTGTGTAGCAACCCGGGTTGCGCGATCCTCGGCGGCGACGCGGTCTATTCCGCTGTGTGCCAACGACTGGGCATCGGCCACGACGAAGTCACAGCCGACGGCAAGTTCTCACTCGAGCGCATCGAATGCCAAGCAGCATGCACGCACGCGCCGGTGATGACGGTCAACTGGGAGTTCATGGACCAGGTCACCCCGGAGTCGGCGGTTGAGACCATCGACAAGCTGGCCCGAGGCGAGCAGGTCCAATCAACTCGCGGACCGATCGTCGGCACTTGGCGCGACACCGCGCGGGTGCTCGCAGGTTTTGAAGACCGCCAAGAAGCCGCCGGTGTGCAAGCCGATGAGTTGATGCTCGCCGGTTTGAAGCGGGCCAAGGAACTCGGCATGCAGGCCCCGAAGGCGGGTGCATGACGATGGGTCAGACCACAGGTTTGACGCCGGTCTTGAGTGCCCACTGGGACGAGCCGGATAGCTACACGATTGCCGGTTATCGCCGCCATGGCGGTTACGACGCTGTCGCCAAGGCGTTTGCCATGGGGCCGGATGCAGTGATCACTACCGTGAAGGACTCGGGTCTGCGCGGCCGCGGCGGCGCCGGATTCCCTACCGGTTTGAAGTGGTCCTTCGTTCCGCAGAACGACGGCAAGCCGCACTACCTGGTCATCAACGCCGATGAATCCGAGCCGGGTGCCTGTAAAGACATCCCGCTGTTGTTGGCCAACCCGCACTCGCTTGTTGAAGGCATCATCATCGCCTCGTACGCGATCCGCGCGAACCACGCGTTCATTTATCTGCGCGGAGAGGTGCCTCATGTGTTCCGCCGGATCAACGCTGCAGTGCGCGAGGCATATGCCGCCGGAATGCTGGGCAAGAACATCGCCGGCACTGGCTTCGACCTGGATGTCGTCGTCCACGCCGGCGCAGGCGCCTACATCTGCGGTGAGGAAACCGCACTGCTCGACTCGTTGGAAGGCCGCCGCGGCCAACCTCGCTTGAAGCCGCCGTTCCCGGCTGTCGCGGGTTTGTATGCATCGCCGACCGTGGTTAACAACGTCGAGACGATCGCCAACATCCCGTACATCATCAACGGCGGCGTCGACTGGTTCCGCTCCTTCGGCACCGAGAAGTCGCCAGGCTTCAAGCTGTACGCAGTCTCAGGCCATGTGAACCGGCCCGGCATTTATGAAGCGCCGCTCGGCATCACCATGCGTGAGCTGCTTGAACACGCTGGCGGTGTTCGCAACGGTCACAAGGTCAAGTTCTGGTTGCCCGGTGGTTCTTCGGTGCCGATGTTGATCGAGGAGCACCTGGACCTGCCGCTGACTTACGAAGCGATGGCCGAGGCTGGGACGATGCTCGGCACCGGCACGCCGATGGTCTTCGACGAGACCACATCGGTGGTGCGCGCTGTCACCGGTTGGTTGAAGTTTTACAAGCACGAGTCCTGCGGCAAGTGCACGCCATGTCGCGAAGGCACATGGTTCATCACCGACTTGCTCAAGCGATTTGAGGCTGGCACCGGCAAGGCCGAGCAGTTGGATGTGCTGAACTCGCTGTGCGGTCAGATCGCCGGCCGCTCGTTCTGTGCACTCGGCGATGCGGCGGCAACGCCGTTCCCGGCGGCGATGAAGTACTTCCGCGATGAGTTCCTCACCGGCACCACCACGCCGGCGGATGCAGTGTTCGACCCCGCGAAATCGATGATGTTGCCGGTGGTGACGAGATGACGATGATGGCCAACCCCGGCGCCGATGTGCAGCCGGTCGAGACGATCTCGGTGACTATCGACGGGATCACCGTCGATGTCCCCAAGGGAACGTTGGTGATCCGCGCTGCCGAGCAACTGGGCATCGGCGTTCCGCGCTTCTGCGACCACCCTCTGCTGGAGCCGGTTGCCGCCTGCCGCATGTGCTTGGTCGAGATCGAGGGTCAGGGCAAGCCGCAACCATCATGTGCGATTGCGTGCACCGATGGGATGGTCGTGCGCACTCAGAACTCCAGCCAGATGGCGCAGGATGCGCAAGCCGGTGTGATGGAGTTCCTGCTGATCAACCACCCGCTTGACTGCCCGGTGTGCGACAAGGGTGGCGAGTGCCCCTTGCAGAACCAGGCGATGACCGCGGGTGCCGCTGACACGCGCTTCGATGGCGCGAAGCGCCTGTTCGAGAAGCCCATCAATGTCAGCGCGCAGGTGCTGCTCGACCGCGAGCGCTGTGTTTCATGTGCGCGCTGCACTCGTTTCGCCGATGAGATCGCCGGCGACCCATTCATCACCCTGCTCGATCGCGGAGCTCAGCAGCAGGTGGGCACCAGCGATGAAGAAGCGTTCGACTCTTACTTCTCGGGCAACACCATCCAGATTTGTCCGGTGGGCGCCTTAACCAGCGCCAACTATCGCTTCCGTGCTCGTCCGTTCGACCTGGTGTCGACGCCGACTGTGTGCGAGCACTGCGCATCGGGCTGCAACCTGCGCACCGACCACCGCCGCCACAAGATCATGCGTCGTTTGGCCTGGGACAACCCCTATGTCAACGAAGAATGGAACTGCGACAAGGGTCGATTCGCCTTCACCTACACGCAAGCCGAGCGCATCACGCACCCGATGGTGCGCGGCGAAGACGGTCAACTTCGTGTGGCGTCGTGGCCGCATGCGCTGGCGGTTGCGGCGGATGGTTTGAAGCGAGCCAACGGCAATGTCGGCGTCCTCGCTGGCGGACGCCTGACCGTTGAGGATGCGTACGCATACTCGCGGTTCGCTCGGGTTGCGCTGGGAACCGACGACATCGATTTCCGCAACCGGGTTGCCACCGACGAGGAACTTCAGTTCCTCGCTCACGCGGTCGTCGCCACTCAAGGCGTCACCTACGCAGACCTCGAGAAAGCGCCATTCGTTCTTCTGGTTGCGTTCGAGCCTGAGGACGAGTCGCCGATTGTTTTCTTGCGTTTGCGCAAAGCCGTCCGCGGCTGCACAAAGGTCGCGACTGTCGCGCCGTTCGCCAGCGCCGGCAGTCAGAAACTCTCGGCATCCGTCATCGCTGCGAAGCCCGGTGACGAAGCATCCGCAGTTGCGGGCATCGCCGGTGATGTTGTGGCGGCGTTGTCGCAACCGGGCGCTGTGATCTTGGTCGGCGAGCGTGCTGCGCACGCACAAGGCACCTTGTCTGCGGTTGCAGCGTTGGCTGGCAAGACGGGAGCATCGCTGGCATGGATTCCGCGTCGAGCTGGCGAGCGTGGCGCACTTGAGGTTGGCGCTGTCGCAGGCTTGCTGCCCGGCGGCCGCCCGATCGGCGACGACTCTGCGCGTGCGCAGGTTGCCGGCGTCTGGGGCAACGAGAACCTTCCGACAGTTGCCGGTCGCACCGGCGAGCAGATCGTCGCGGCGGCTGCCGTCGGCGATGTTGCCGCACTTGTGATTGCCGGTGTCGACCCGATCGATTCCGCGTCGCCGTTGCTGTTTGAGCAAGCACTGCACAGCGATGCGTTCATCGTCTCGTTCGAGACTCGCCACAGCGCGGTCACCGAAGCTGCTGATGTCGTCTTCCCCGTGGCGATGGTGACGGAAAAGCAAGGATCGTTCGTCAACTGGGAGGGCCGGGTTCAGAACTTCGCCGCGGTCACTCACACGACGACCGTGCTGTCCGATGCCCGAGTTCTCGCTGACCTGGCAACTGCGATGGGTGTCAGCTCATTCCCCTCGACAGTGACTGCACTTCGCCGCGAGATGCAATTGCTCGGCGCCCACGCCGGCACCAGAGCTGTTGCGCCGACATTCGCAGCTGCGGCCGGCGGCGATGGGGTTCGCTTGGCTTCATGGCATGAGTTGCTCGACGCAGGCGTCATGCAGGAGGGGGAGCCGTACCTGGCCGCGACAGCGCGCCCGGTGGTGGCTCGAATCTCCACAGCGACCGCAGCCGCTTTCGGCCTGGCCGACGGCGACGAGGCCACCATCGAAGCCAACGGCGCATCGCTGGACATCAGCGTTGCGGTGACCGCGGGCATGGTCGACGGCTGTGTGTGGCTGCCGAGCAACGCGCCCGACTGCAACCCGTCAGCGATGCTCTCGGTTCGTGCCGGTGATCGCGTCAGCGTCTCGCGGAAGGCAGGTGCGTGATGACGATGTCGTTCGCCGATCCGTTGTGGCTCATCGCGTTGAAGGTCGTCGGTGTCTTTGGATTGCTGGTGCTGATGACGCTGTTCACCATCTGGGCAGAGCGCCGCATCGTTGGCCGCATGCAGCACCGGCCCGGCCCTAACCGCACTGGCCCCTTCGGCTTGCTGCAATCGCTGATGGACGGCATCAAATTGGCGCTCAAGGAGGACATCACTCCTGCAGGCGCCGACAAGGCCGTGTTCATCCTCGCGCCGATCATCGCGTGCGGCCCGGCATTCCTCACCTGGGCGGTTATTCCGCTTGGCCCTGAAGTGTCGATCTTCGGCCGCATCACACCGTTGCAGTTGACTGACTTCCCGGTGTCGGTGCTTTATGTGTTGGCAGTTGCGAGCGTCGGCATCTACGGAATCGTTTTGGCCGGCTGGTCGTCGAACTCGACTTACTCGCTGCTCGGTGGATTGCGATCAAGCGCCCAGATGATCTCCTACGAGATCGCGATGGGACTGTCGTTCGTCGCAGTGTTCTTGTATGCGGGGTCGATGTCCACCAGTGAGATCGTCAACGCACAATCAAGCGTCTGGTACATCGTGTTGCTGTTGCCGTCCTTCGCCATTTACGTGACGGCGATGGTCGGGGAGACCAACCGCGCGCCGTTCGACTTGCCCGAAGCAGAAGGCGAATTGGTCGGTGGCTTCCACACCGAGTATTCCTCGCTGAAATTCGCGCTGTTCTTCCTCGCCGAGTATGTGAACATGGTGACGGTTTCTGCACTTGCCACCACGCTGTTCCTCGGCGGTTGGCGCGCACCGTCGTTCATCGAAGGTTTCTGGCCTGCTGCGAATGAAGGCTGGATGCCGCTGGTCTGGTTCTTGGCCAAGGTCTTCACCTTCCTGTTTGTCTTCATCTGGCTGCGCGGCACCCTGCCGCGGTTGCGTTACGACCAGTTCATGCGCTTCGGCTGGAAGGTGTTGATCCCGGCCGCGATCGTGTGGCTGCTGGTGGTCGCAACCGCTCGCGCTCTGCGCAACCAGGGCACGGCCGACACCAAGACGCTGCTCATCGGCGCCGGCCTCGTGATGGTTGCGGTGTTCCTGTTGAGCACCATCGTCGAGCGCCAGCAGAAGGCGAAGCAAGAACAGCTTGCAGCCGAGCGTGCAGTGCGCGAGAGCGAGTCCTTCAGCAAGTACCCGGTTCCGCTGACTGCAGCTCAGCTGGCTGCTGCGGCGCCCATCGTCGTGCAAGCGGTCGCCCCCGCGACTGCGGACGAGGGCAGTGAATCTGCGAATAGCAACGACAACGCGACGGAGGCGAACAATGGCTGAGTTGCCGCAAGTTGTCCGCGGGTTCGGCGTCACCTTTCGGACGATGTTCAAGAAGGTCGTCACCCAGCAGTACCCGGAGGAGCGCGACAAGTTTCCCCCGATGCCGCGATTCCACGGTCGTCACCAGCTGAACCGGTACGCCGACGGTCTGGAGAAGTGCATTGGTTGCGAGTTGTGCGCATGGGCGTGCCCGGCCGATGCGATCTATGTTGAAGGTGCCGACAACTCTGAGACCGAGCGTTTCAGCCCCGGCGAGCGTTATGGCCGCGTCTACCAGATCAACTACTTGCGTTGCATTCTCTGTGGTTTGTGCATCGAAGCCTGCCCCACTCGCGCATTGACGATGACCAACGAATACGAGCTCGCGGACAACTCTCGCGCCAAGTTGATTTACGAGAAGGAAGACCTGCTCGCCCCGCTGCTGCCCGGCATGCAACAGCCGCCGCACGACATGGCGGCAGGCACCACCACCGACGATTACTACAGCGGGCGGATCAAGGGCGTCGACACCGTGGCTCAGACCGGGGAGACCGCATGAGCATCGTCTTTTGGGTCTGCGCCACCTTCGCCATCGTCGGCGGCTTCGGCATGATCTTCTCTCGCAAAGCCGTGCACAGCGCGCTCTGGTTGGCCCTGGCCATGATCAATCTTGCGGTGCTCTATGTATCGCAGAACGCAGAGTTCCTAGGCATCGTCCAAATCGTCGTTTACACCGGCGCTGTGATGATGCTGTTCCTTTTCGTGCTCATGATCGTCGGAGTCGACTCAAGTGATTCGCTGGTTGAGACGATTCGCGGTCACAGGTTGGCGACGATGCTCGCGACAACCGGATTTGCCGCGATCGTGACCGTCATGGTGGTGCAAGGTGTTCAAACCCTCGCCGCCAACGACCAGCCGACCGGTCTGGACGATGCAAATTCCGCAGAAGGTGGCAATGTCGGTGGCATCGCTCGGCTGCTGTTCGGCCGTTATGTGTTCGCATTCGAAGCCACATCGGCGCTGCTGATCACGGCGGTCTTGGGAGCGATGGTGCTTGCGCACCGTGAGCGTTTCGTGCCGGCTAAGACCCAAGAGATGCTGTCACGCGAGCGTTTGGGCGACCCGGCTAATGCGGCCGGCTTGCCCGCGCCAGGCGTTTACGCACGGCACAACTCAGTGTCGACGCCGGCGCTGCTGCCAGACGGTTCCGTGGCCGAGAACTCGATCATGGATCCGCTGGCCGAGCGGGGAGTCGTGGACGACATCAGCCCCTACTTGTCGGTGACCGCCGCGGCTGACGCAGCGACTGCAGGCGAGGAGGAAGCGAAATGAGCCCGGCCCACTACCTCGCGCTGTCGGCGCTCCTGATGTGTCTGGGAACGGCAGGCGTGCTGTTGCGCCGCAACGCCATCATCATGTTCATGAGCGTCGAGCTCATGCTCAATGCAGGCAACCTGGCGTTGGTGACCGCCGCTCGCATGCACGGAAACCTCGACGGTCAAGTGTTCGCGTTCTTCGCGATGGTCGTTGCCGCCGCTGAAGTCGTCGTCGGCCTCGCGATCATCATGCAGATCTTCCGCAGCCGCAGATCCGCATCCATCGACGATGCGAATCTGCTGAAGTACTGAGGTAAGGGAGAGTCCTCGAATGAGCCTGTTCAGCCCGGCGCTGCTGGTCGGCATCCCGCTGACCTCCGCCGCATTGCTGTTGTTGCTGGGCAAACGCAGCAACTCATGGGGGCACCTGCTCGGCACAGTCGCTTCTCTGGCTTCGTTTGTCGTGTCTGTGGCCGCTGTCATGCACTTGACGACGCTGCCCGCTGAAGAGCGTCACATCACCCAGACAGCCTGGAACTGGTTCACTGCTGGCGGATTCTCTGTCGATGTCACCTTGACTATCGACGCGCTTTCAGCCGTGTTCATCTTGCTGATCACCGGTGTCGGATCATTGATCCACATCTACTCGATCGGCTACATGTCCCACGATGAGAACCGACGCACGTTCTTTGCTTACCTGAACTTATTCATCGCAGCCATGTTGCTGCTAGTGCTGGCCGACAACTACCTGCTCTTGTATGTCGGCTGGGAAGGCGTCGGCTTGGCTTCGTTCCTGCTCATCGGCTTCTGGCAGCACAAGAAGAGTGCAGCAACGGCTGCCAACAAGGCGTTCATCATCAACCGAGTCGGCGACTTCGGTCTGGCGGCTGCGGCAATGCTGACTTTCGTCACTTTCGGCACGCTGTCGTTCCCTGAGGTCTTCGCCAATGCAGATAAGGCCAACGGCAACACGATCACTTGGATCGCGCTGGCCTTGCTGCTGGCGGCTTGCGGAAAATCTGCGCAATTCCCGCTGCAGTCGTGGCTGCTGGATGCGATGGAGGGCCCGACTCCGGTTTCCGCTCTCATCCACGCCGCAACCATGGTTACCGCAGGCGTTTATCTGATTGCGCGCAGCAGCCCGATCTTCGACCTAACGGAAGTGGGACGAACCGCAGTCATCATCGTCGGTGCGATCACCCTGCTCATGGGTGCGATCATCGGTATCGCCAAGGACGACATCAAGAAGGCTTTGGCTGGATCGACCATGAGCCAAATCGGTTACATGATGCTGGCCGTCGGTCTTGGACCTGTCGGTTATGTGTGGGCGATTTTCCACCTGCTGACCCACGGTGTCTTCAAGGCGAACATGTTCCTCGGCGCCGGCTCGGTTATGCACGGCATGAATGACGATGTGAACATGCGCCACTACGGCGCGTTGCGTAAGTCGATGGCCATCACCTTCGGCACATTCCTCATCGGCTATCTGGCCATCATCGGCGTGCCGCCATTCGCAGGTTTCTTCTCCAAGGACGAGATCATCAAGGCCGCCTTCGAGCA
>JBEHCB010000123.1:0-3375 GCA_041192885.1 Actinomycetota bacterium | reverse complement strand
CCGAAGGGCTCGTGCCCAGGGTCAAAGGAGCGGACGGGAGTGTTGAAGTCTGCAGCGTCGACCATTGCACAAGATTAGCCGCGCACGCGTTCGCGAAATCAGGGTGGTCATCGCGCTTACTAAGTAACCCTCTTGGTTACTTAGTAACTGACAGCCCTGCCTAGTAGCCGGGCCGTAGAGCAGGTGAACGTGTCAGCTTCGTTAATCATTAACGAGGTCCGCGCCCTTAATTATTAAGCCAAGTAATTACGCCACCAATTGTCGGCGGATGCCTTCCGCCACCGCGCCGGCTCGCGTGTGGACTCCCAACCGGGTGAACAGCTTCTTCACCTGGGTCTTGATTGTGTCGGCGGAGACGAACAGCTCCGCTGCGATCTCGGCATTGGTCAAGCCGCGGGCCATGCCGGTGAGGATCGCGCGCTCGCGGTCAGACAACCCGAAGCCAACCAATCCATCGGCCGATGCCGCACCACCGCGGGCCGAGGCGAGCACCCGTTCCATGGTTTCGCGCAGCGTCGCATCACGCGAATGAACATCCAGATAAGCAGCCGCACCGGCGTCGAATGCGCGCACCACGATCGCAGCATCGGCAGGCCGCGCGAACACGATCACTGGTGCGTTGAACTGCTCGCGCATTTGGCTGACTGTGACGATTGCGGGATGTTGGTGGCGGCGGACATCGATGAAGGCGAGCACCACATGGTCGGTGATTTGTTGCGCCACTGTGCCGTCTTCGGCAACGGGGTTGTGCAGGACGAACGCGACCTCGGGCAGCATCTCCTCCACGGTCTCCTGCAGCCACACGGCCAGCAGCGGATCTTCGGTGTAGGCGATGACGGAACTCACCCGCGGCATGGTGGGTCATGCTCTGCAGGCGAGCCTGAGATTCACCGCGGCCGTCCGATATCCGTGCGCGGAATGCACGCCAATCCTGCGTTGGCGCAGCCGCTTTACGCGTGCAGCGACTGGCGGATCTGAAGGAGGGTGTGGGTGAGGCTGGAGCTGCGTTGGCCGTTGGCGAACACCTCGTCGGGCCAACCGGGGCCGGCGGGGATGACGCGCACCGGCGGGCGCATCGCCGGGATGGCGCGCAAACACTCGAGGTCGGCGTTCTCAGGCAGCTGCGCCCAGACCACCACGACTGCAGGGCCGCTGCGGTGCACTGCTTGCACCAGCGCTTCAACGGGCGTCTGCGCGCCGAGCACCCTGGATTCCACTTGGCGCTCGGCAAGCGCGGCGTGGATCGCCAACAGCGGCAGCGAGTGAAGTTCTTTTGGAGTGCATGCCAACAACACCGGCCGGTGGTTGCCTGTCACCAGGTTTGCTTGCGCCGATGCGGCGAGCACTGCGGTCACGCAGTGGCTGAGCAAGTGCTCGACCTCCACAGCCGAGCCTGTGTTCTGCCAGCGCATGCCGACCTCGTTCATGGTCGGCACGATCAAGTCGTCCCAGGCGCCGACGATGCCGACGCTGCGGATGGAGCGTTCGATGATCCGCTTGCAACCAGTCGCGTTCAACACTGCAGCGGTGCGGAGCAATTCGCGAACATTCTGCGTCTCGCCGAATTCCACGACATCGGCGTCGTGACGGGCTAATGCCGATTCCAATTGTTCCGGTGTCTCGCTTCGCGCCAATGCGGCTGCGTCATCCAGGGTGGTGCCGGCGGAATACAACTGCTGCACGCGCTTCAATCGCATCACATCGACATCGGTGTAGCGGCGGTGTCCGCCGGCGGTCTGCACTGATGCGCCCAAATCGTGCCGGCGAGCCCAGGTGCGCAATGTTGCGGCCGCAATTCCCAGCTGGCGTGCGACCGCGGCCACGGGGTAAGTGCGGATCGGCAACGACATCACGTTGTCGGTGGAAGTTGCGCCAGCCGATGAATCAGCGGCTTCGGCGGTGGATGCGTCGGCGGCGAAGGCGGCGGAGTGCACCGCGCGATCGCTCATTTCGGGCTGCCCCGCCGAGGCTTCTGGCAGGTCCATGTCATCCACGCGCGGATTGTGCGCCCGTTGAAGCGATTCCGCGCGGCGAACGAAGTACGCAAGAGATTGCAACGGTTTGACCGATATCTGCGGGGAATCTGCCCGACTTGCCCGAATCGCTTCACACGCGGGTTTTACGCGTGTGATGAGCATCACGAAGCGTTTCGTAAGTTATTCATTGACGGAGTTTGACCAACATATGAAGCGTTTTATAGGCTGGGAACCGGGCCACCGTTGAGAACGTCTCACCGGCACCGCACCCGAGAGATAAGGAAACCTGAAATGGCTGACATCTCCCGCTTGCCCGGCCCCAACGCCGACCTTTGGGATTGGCAACTCCACGGGGCTTGCCGTGGCGAAGACCCCAGCTTGTTCTTCCACCCGGAAGGCGAGCGCGGCGCCATGAAGATGGCGCGCGACAACGCTGCCAAGGCCATCTGCGGCCGCTGCCCCGTCGTCAAGCAATGCGCCGCGCATGCACTTGCCGTGCGCGAGCCCTACGGCGTCTGGGGCGGCATGACCGAGGAAGACCGCGAGTTCATCCTCACCGGCCGCCGCTCTGCATCCACCGTTCCTGCTGATGCAGACACGGTCTCGGCCAGCGCATAACAACTCGACGGCCACTTAAGCCGGCGATCCGGCGCCCGTCTCCCAAGTAACCGGGCGTCACTTCCCCCAAAAGCAACGAGCCCCCAGGTGTTAAATCCCTGGGGGCTCGTTGTACTTCTAGCGTGAGTTAGTGGCTGTGGCCGTGGTGGCCGTGGCCGTGCGAGTGACCCTCGTCCTCGGCTTCTTCCTTCTTCTCAACCACGAGCGCCTCAGTGGTCAGCAACATCGCGGCGATTGATGCAGCGTTCTGCAGAGCCGAGCGCGTCACCTTCACCGGGTCGATCACACCGGAAGCAACCAAGTCTTCATACACATCGGTGGCTGCGTTGTAGCCGTGGTTGGTCTTCATGTCAGCGACCTTCTGCACGACGACATAGCCCTGCGCGCCGGCGTTCTCGGCGATCCAACGCAGCGGCTCGACCACAGCGCGACGGACGATGCCGACACCGACACCGGCATCGCCGGTGAGGCCGAGGTCGTCCTTCAGCACTGATGCGGCGTGCACCAAAGCAGAGCCACCGCCGGAGACGATGCCCTCTTCGATCGCGGCGCGAGTTGCGGAGACGGCATCCTCGATGCGGTGCTTCTTCTCCTTCAACTCAACTTCAGTGTGGGCGCCAACCTTGATGACGCAGACGCCGCCGGCCAGCTTGGCCAGGCGCTCCTGCAACTTCTCGCGGTCCCAATCGCTGTCTGTGGCGTCGATCTCGCGCTTCAACTGCGCAACGCGGTCGTTCACCGCAGCAGCGTCACCGCCGCCATCGACGATGGTGGTGGTGTC
>JBEHCB010000122.1:0-2732 GCA_041192885.1 Actinomycetota bacterium | reverse complement strand
CTATGCAGGCTTCACGTTGGCAGGCAATGGTGTGAAGAACATTGCGATGCTTGATGCAGACACAGTCGCTGACTGGTCGGCCTATGCCTCTGCTGACACTGCACTTGTGTTGGTGAATGCTGGCGGCAAACTGAATGCAGTCGCCAAGTCGTTGATTTCCGCTGGTCGCGATCCGCAGACGCCGGTTGCGGTCATCCACCAGGGCACCACAGTGGACCACGAGTCGGCGGTGTCTGATTTGGGTGAGGTTGCCGCCGCCAGCCGTCCATCGGCGACCTGGGCTGAAAGCACTGTCTTCATTTCGACCTCCATCAGCCAGCGCGAGCAGATGTCGTGGTTCGAGAACCGGCCGCTTCTGGGCTGGCGAATCCTCATCCCGCGCACTCGCGACGACATCGAAGACGCAGTTGAGACTCTTCGCCGTCTGGGCGCGACATGCGTCGAAGTTCCGACGATCTCAGTGGAGCCGCCGCGCACACCGCAGCAGATGGAGCGGGCGATTCACAGCATCGAGACCGGCCGCTACGAGTGGGTGGCGTTCACCAGCCCTCACGCCGTTCGCGCGGTGAAGGAAAAGTTGGACGAGTACGGCCTGGACACCCGCACATTCGCCGGTATGAAGGTCGCTGCAATCGGCGACGCAACCATCGCCGCGTTGGATGCGATCGGCATCCGCCCAGACTTGGTTCCCAGCGCTGAGCAGACAACTGCAGCACTGCTGGATGAGTGGCCGGAATTCTCAACCCATGAAGACCCGATCAACCGCGTCTTCATCCCGAAGGCCGATGTGGCCACCGAGAACCTTTCAGAAGGTTTGTCCGCACGCGGTTGGGAAGTTGAGGATGTCGTCGCGTACCGAACAGTCCGCGCTGCACCCCCTGCCGCGGATATCCGCGATGCGATCAAGTCCGGCGGATACGACGCGGTGCTGTTCACATCGGCCAGCACCGTCCGCAACCTGGTCGGCATCGCCGGCAAGCCGCACGCTTCGACGGTCATCGCCTGCATCGGCCCGGCGACTGCTGAAGCGGCGCTCGAGCACGGTCTGCGCGTGGATGTTCAGGCAGTTGAGCCGACGGTGCCGTCGTTGATCTCGACTTTGGCTGATTATGTGGTCTCGATGCGCACGCAGAATGAAGACCCGTTGTGGCGTCCATCGCGCCGCAAGGCAGGGGCGAGGAAGAAGCCGAACTGACGATGTCTGCAGACCGCGCGGTCGTGCACTTGCTGCGCCACGGAGAAGTGCACAATCCGGAAGGCGTGCTGTATGGCCGTCTGCCTGGTTACTTCCTCTCGGACCTGGGTGCTCGGATGGCGCAGATGGCAGCCGATGCCGTCGCTCACCGCGACATCGCTGTGTTGCGCTCGTCGCCGTTGGAGCGCGCTTTGCAGACGGCATCGCCAATCGCTGCTGCGGTAGGTGCGCAAGTGGAACCCGAAGAGCGCGTTATCGAGTCGACCAATGTGTTTGAGGGAAAACGGGTGTCCGTCGGCGATGGTGTTTTGCGGCAACCCCGTTACTGGCGTCACCTGTGGCAGCCGTTTAAGCCGTCCTGGGGCGAGCCTTATGCCCAAGTCGCCGCACGCATGCGAGCAGCCATCCGCGATGCGGCCATCGCGGCACGGGGCCGCGAGGCGCTGATCGTCAGCCACCAGTTGCCGATTTGGATTGCCCGCTTGGATGCCGAAGGCCGGCGTTATTGGCATGACCCGCGCCGCCGTCAGTGTGCATTGGCATCGCTGACCAGCATGACCTTCGAATGGAATGGCTCAGAGCCTGAGTTCGTCGGCTTGGAGTACACAGAACCTGCGGCGGTGTTGTTGGGCAGCGCTTCGCGGATTGCCGGCGCATGAAGAAGAGCTGGGTGGTCTCGCTGGCGCTTGTGCTTGCCGCTGGCGGGCTGTCTGCATGCGCAGCGACGAAATCAACTCTGGACGGCGCAGGTTATGTGTATGCCGATTCGACCACTGCGCTGGTGAAGCAAGATCAGCGCCAGCTCGCACCGGCTGTGCCCGAGCAGTTGCTGAACGGCAAAGCCACTCCTTCGCTGAAGGGGAAAGTGGTGTTGCTGAATGTGTGGGCATCGTGGTGCGGGCCCTGCCGGCAGGAAGCAACGGCTCTGCAGCGCATCGCCGACGACTTGAGCGACAAAGGTGTCGTTGTTCTTGGTGTGAATACCCGCGACCAATCTGCCGCAGCCGCAGCATTCGTCAAGCGACTTGGGATCACCTTCCCATCGGTGGTGGACGCCGATGGCAGCGCGTACTTGGCTGGTTTTGCCGACATCGTGCCGCGCGTGTACACCCCGACCAGCATCGTTGTGGATCAGCAAGGGCGCGTGGCAGGGTGGGCGCTGGGCAAGGCTGATTATTCGAAGCTTCGAGGGTTGCTCGAGCCAGTGGTGGCGGAAGGACGTTCGTGAACCCCGCGAATGTGGTAACCAGCGGGCCGTTGTGGCTTGCGGTGCTCGTCGCACTCGGCGCAGGCGCGTTGTCGTTCGCGTCACCGTGCATCCTGCCGTTGGTTCCCGGTTACCTCAGCTATGTCGCCGCGAACATGAACGGTGCGACTAAACAACGCGCGGCAGTCATCCGCGGCACACTGTTGTTCATCCTCGGTTTCGCCACCGTGTTCACAGCCGCTGGCGCAGCGTTCGGCGGATTGGGCAAGGCGTTGAGCACGCACGCACGACCTATGGAGCAGGTGCTCGGCGTCGTTGTGATCATCATGG
>JBEHCB010000121.1:0-3524 GCA_041192885.1 Actinomycetota bacterium | reverse complement strand
CGGTTACTCGCTGGCTGTGATCGAGCGGATGTGGTCGGTGCTGCGGGCATTCGCCTCATTTGGTTTCTGTAAAGCGCATGCAGCCGCCTTCGCAGTCCCCACATACGAGTCGGCGTGGTTGAAAGCCCATTACCCCGCGGCGTTTTACGCCGGCGTCCTCACCCACGACCCCGGCATGTATCCCAAGCGGTTGATCCTCGATGACGCCCGCAATTTCGCCGTCCCCATCTTGCCGCCGGATGTCAGGCATTCCGATGGGGTGCATCGCATCGAAGCATGCGAGGGCGGGAGCCTGGGGATCCGCTTGTCGTTGGCAGAGATCGAGGGGATAGCCGAGCCTGACATCGAACGCATCATCGACAACCGCCCTTATGTCAGTGCCATCGATGTTTTCTTGCGGGCCAATGTCCCGCAACCTGTGATGGAGAGCCTCATCAGCGTCGGTGCTTGCGATGCGCTGCATGCGATCGGCACACCAGCGGCGCAGGTCACGCGCCGCGACTTGTTATTGGAGGTGGCTTTGCATGCCCGTCGCCGCGGAGCAAAGCGATCCGTGCGGAGCAAGACCAGCAGCGGCGAGGTGATGGATATCAGCGCCGCATCGGGCTTGCGCAACGCCGAACCGCTGGACTTGTTCGCCGGCCAGCCCGCACCTGATGTCGCATCCCATGGTTTGCCGGAGATGAGCGTGCGGGAGCGGATGCAAGCGGAGTTGTCGGCGATGAGGCTCGATGTCAGCGCCCACATCATGAGTTTCCATGCCCCGTTCCTGCAACAGATGCGGGCAACCCGCTCATCTCGGTTGCGTAGTTGCCGGTCCATGCAGGATGTGCTGATTGCCGGCGTGAAGGTCGCCATCCAAACCCCGCCGGTGCGCTCGGGCCGGCGCGTGGTTTTCCTCACCGTCGACGATGGTGCCGGCCCGATCGATCTGACGTTCTTCGAAGATGTGCAGGAGCAATTTGCTGCGACGCTTTTCTCATCGTGGCTGCTGTTGGTGAGGGGACATGTCAGGCGAACCGGTCCGGCCGGGATGTCGATCAGGGCAACCGGCTGCTGGGACTTGATGATGATGGAGCAGATGTGGCGCGAGCAGGGCCGTGATGCGGTCAGTGCTGTCATCGCGGCCGGCCGGCCGCTTGGTCTGGCGGGATCATCAGATTATGCTGATGTGGCTGACGGCGACGCTGCGCATGTGGCACACGATGCGGTGGCTGGTGCTGCCCAAAGTCGCTCGACTCGGCCGGTGCTTGTGCATCCCAGTGGATTTCGCCAGTCGCCGTACGCTGATGTGCGCCCGGCGGGAGCGCCGGCACAGATGTGGCATCGAAGCCCTGGTGTGAGCGGACGGTGATGTGGTGAGCATCGACGGCCAGAAGCACGCAAACCCCGAATCGACCGATGGCCAACCGCCATGCGACATCTTGCATATCGACATGGATGCGTTCTATGCATCCGTTGAGGTCCGCGACAATCCGGAACTTGCAGGCAAGGCAGTCATCGTCGGCAACGGCACCGGCCGCGGAGTCGTTCTGTCAGCAACATACGACGCCCGCAAATTCGGGGTGAGGTCGGCGATGCCGGTGACCGCCGCCACTCGGTTAGCGCCGCACGCGATCGTCGTACCGCCGCATCACGATCGTTATGCCGAAGCATCCCGCTCGGTGATGGCGATCTTCCGTGATGTCACACCGATGGTCGAGCCGTTGAGTCTGGACGAGGCATTCCTCGATGTCACCGGCGCGCACCGGCTATTCGGGAGTTCAGTGCAGATCGGCCACCACATCCGCGCTCGGGTGCAGTCTGAATTGTCACTGACCTGCTCGGTTGGTGTCGCGACCAACAAGTTCATCGCCAAACTGGCATCTGATGCGTGCAAGCCAGATGGGCTGCTGATGGTGCCGCCGGATCGCGTCCTCAGCTTCTTGCATCCGCTGCCTGTTGAGCGAGTGTGGGGAGTCGGTGCGAAGACAGCGCAAGCGTTGCGAAGTCTGGGAATCTCCACCGTCGGAGATTTGGCCAATGTCCCAGTGGGCACCTTGGAGAAGTTGCTCGGTGCCGCGCATGGGGCCGCATTGGCGGAGCTGGCGTGGGGTCGCGACAACCGCGATGTCCATGTCGATGCCCCGGATAAGAGCATCGGCTCGGAGGTCACCTTCGACTACGACCGCAGCGACATTGAAGAACTGCGAGCCGAACTGCTGCGACAGTCGATGCGCGTCGCTTCCCGTTTGCGGTCCAACGACTTGGTCTGCCGCACTGTCGGCATCAAGGTGAAGTTCGACGACTTCACAGCGGTCACGCGCTCGCGCAGCGTTGCCGAACCCACCGACCTCGCGCGAGACATCTACGCAATCGCTTCCGCTCTATTGGACGGTCTGCATCTACAGCGGGTGCGTGTGCGACTCGTCGGGGTCCGGGCAGAAGGTTTGCGACCGGCGGCGGAGCAAGTCGTGGAATCATTGTTCGAAGACGAAACTGATTCATGGTCGGCACTTGAGCGCGCTGGTGATGCTGCGATTGCGCGATTCGGCAGCGCCGCTGTGACCCGAGCTCGGTTGATTCGCCCCCAGGACTCAGCAGATTGATCGCGGCCGCTGGCCCGTTAGAGCCAGTCGGCGGCAGCAGCTGCCTGTGGGATTTGCCTAAGTTCTAGGTGTGGTTTGCGGATTTGCGTCCGAGGCTTATCCTTGTGCCACAAGGTCCAACCAGAATCGGCGCACCGCTCATAACGGGCGCTCACTCCGGTGTTGGAACTCGGTGTAAACCCGAATCAGGGAAGTTAGATCGGACGGAGGGCGACGGCGATGGCACTGTCTGAGCGCGAGCAGAAGCTGCTTGAGCAGATGGAGCGTGCCTTGTATGCCGAAGACCCGGCACTGGCTGACGTGCTGCAGCGAGGCCGCCGGACACCGAAGTCCGTTGCCGCCGGCGTTGCTCTGGCTCTAGCCGGGGTCGGCCTGCTGTTCACCGGATTGACAATGTCCTCGCCGTACATCGGCGTCGGCGGGTTCATCGCGATCGTCGCGGGGTTGGCTGTGGCGCTGTCCCCAAGGTCAACGCAGCAGGCTGCGTCGCCGCTGACGTCCACTTCGGCGTCAACACCGACCGCCCAGGTTCGTCGATCCTTTTTCGATCGCTTGAACGAGCGCTGGGACCGTCGTACTGAGGGTTGAGCCCTCTCTGATTTTTCGCTTTCTTCTGCTTCTTCTCCATCATCTTTGCGCCGGGCTCATGCCGTGCGTGCAGCTATTGGCAGTCGCGACCCGGCGGGGTGCAGCGCTCGGCGACTGTCGCTTCGCGCTTGGCCGTTGCTGGATCACCTTGCGTTGGTTTGAGCGCTTCGCGACTTGAGGTCGCTGCCGCGCTCACCCTCGCCGGGTCGCTCACCGCTCGGTTTGGCTCGGCCCGGACGCCCCTGCTGAGCCGCTCGGCTTGTAAGTGCATTCACCTCGGTGGCTGCTGCGTCGCTTCCCGGCGGGGTGCGGCGCTAGGCGACTGTCGCTGCGCGCGTGGCGGTTCCT
>JBEHCB010000120.1:0-6147 GCA_041192885.1 Actinomycetota bacterium | reverse complement strand
GCCGTTCTTCGAGCAGGTGCTGCTGCCCCATCTGTTCCTTGTACTTGGCTTCTTGTTTGCCATCCGGCCCGGTCGAATATTCCGGATACCAGTGCGCGACATGTGCTCGCTCTCGAAGTTCAGCCAGATCTCGCGGCAAGCCCTTGACCGACGTCGGCCACTGATCGCGCATCTTGCTGTTCGGGAAGATCTTCTCCACCAACGATGGCAGCAGGACTGCGTTGAATTCCAAGCCCTTGGCGGTATGCACGGTCATGATGCGGACGCCGCCGCCTGCAACAGTGCCGGGATCGGGCAGCGGCAGGCTGCGGTTTGACGTTTCTGCATCATCCAACCACCGAAGGAACGACGCCAGTGCAGTGTCGCCGTCCAAGCTGACGAACTCCGTTGCGGAATCAATCAACATGTCCAATGCCGCAGACTTCGCAGCTCTCAGTGACACCGGCGCCAGCGCAGCCTCGACATCGGCGCCCGTTGCGCTGATCACCCGCCTCACCAAATCGTGCAGGGGTTCGCCGATGTGCCGGCGCAGCGCCCGCACTTCGCCGGCCAGCAGCGCGCAGCGCTCGATCGCCGCGGGTGACAGCCGTCCAGCCCAGCCAGCTTGATCATCGGCGACCTCGTCGACTGCTTCCATCAGTGATGCCAGATCACTCTCATCGCGACCTTGGACTGCCTCGCCCAGGCGTTCATCGAGTGTTGCGTCTTCATTGGCTTCGCGACGACCCGCAATCGCCGATGCTCGGGCACCGAGCACCGCCAGATCGCGCACACCAAACGCCCACCGCCGCCCGGTCAGCAATCGCACGGCCGCGATGTTCGCTGCTGGATCGGCCATCACCTGCAGCATCGCCCGCACATCGGCCACTTCCGGCCGGCCGAGTAAGCCGCCCAGATTTGAGACTTGATAGGCGATACCCGCGTGATCCAACGCTGAAGCGAAGCGACCGACATCTGCATTGGTGCGGCAGAGAATGGCCACTTCATCGGCCGGGTGCTGGCCGATGGCCGCGCGCACCTGATCGACCATCCACTGTGTCTCATCTGCGTGATGCTCGTGCAGAGCGACGATGAACTCGCCTTGAGCATCAACGCCATCTGGGGAGCGGAGCTCCTTGACGATCGGGTGCGCCGTGCGGATGTCTGCACTGACCGCATTGGCAACGGACAGAATCTGCGGAGCGCATCGCCGGACAACAGTCAAGTCGCTGCTGCTTGCCGGCTCGCCGGATTCAAGTGGAAAATCGTCTGTGAAGTGATCCATGTTGAATGCACTAGCGCCGCGCCAGCCGTAGATGGCCTGGCACGGGTCGCCGACGGCCATCACTGGATGGCCCTCGCCGAACAGCGACTGCAGCATCACTCGTTGCGCAATCGATGTGTCCTGATACTCGTCCAGCAGCACGGCGGCGAATCTCAGTCGAAGGTCGGCGATCGCATCCTCATCGTCGGCAGCCAACCGCGCGGACACGGCTGCGGCCATTCTCATCTGATCGGCGAAATCGGCGACGAACGCATCAGCTTTCGCTTGCCGAAACTCCTGCACCAGGTCGGCGATTTCGATTCGCTCCCGGCACGTGAGAATGATCGAGTCGAGCAACTTGAGCCGCTTTGCTGCGCCGTCGGTCTTGCGCAGCTCGGCTTCGGCTGATTCGCGCAGTTGCACTGGCTCGATCAGCCGCTCAGCCAACAAACCGTCGACATCCATGATCAATCCCGCGACGATGGGGATCTGCTCGCCGAGGTGGCGGATATCCAACGCTGTGCGAGTCGCCACACGCATCGCCAACTGCCGACGAGTCACATCGTTGAGCAACTCCGCGCCAGGTTCGTACCCCACGCGCAGTCCATGAGTTGCCAGCAGGTTTTGAGCAAACGAGTGGTAAGTGGACACGACCGGTGTGGCGATCCCCGAATCGTCGTTCGACCCCAACGACAGACCCGCCCGCGCCAGTGCTGCCTGCACCCGCTCGTCGAACTCTCGCGCCGCTTTGTTCGTGAATGTCAGACCCAACACCTGGCCGGGCTCAACCAACCCTTCGCTGATCAACCACAGGATTCGCGCCGCCATCACAGTCGTCTTGCCCGATCCGGCGCCGGCGACGACCAAGTGCGGTGCGAAATCGGCTGTGATCGCCCGCCATTGCTCATCAGACCATCGCTTGCCTTGGCCGAGGACGATTGCGGCCAATTGCTTCTCATTCAGCGGCATCTGCGTCCTCCTCATCGTCGCCGGTCACGCTGTCCTTCGGCATATACAGCGGGCAGCAGACTTTCAACTTGCAGTAACGACAACCTTTTCCTGCGACTGCGGGGAAGATCTCCTTGCGCAATGTGGCGGCTGCATCGCCGACGACGGTTCGTACATCGAAATCAGCCACCGCATGCTCGGACATGGTCATCACCTTCGGCAGGTTTTCGACGGGGATCTTGACCATGACCAGCCCGGCATCGACGCTGGCGTAGGGCTCGCTCGCATTGGCCGCCTGCTGCTCGACGGCCAGCGCATACAGAGCAAGTTGGATATTCGCGCCGACCTCAGGCTTTGTCGGCGGTTTCGCGTAACTCTTAATGTCGTAAACCTGGGCGTGCTCGCCGTCAGCATCGACGACCACCTCCAAGCGATCGGCGCGGCCGCTGACCGTCACCGCATGCGAAGCGCCTAGGGAATCGACGACCGTGACATCAGCGCGAATGTCGAACTCAACCGCCTTGACCGTCGCACCAGCTGCGAGCCTGCTGTTGTGCCAAGTCAAGAATCGATCCACTGCGGCATTCATGGCTTCGCGCTGCCGACTGCCCACCCACGCGGCTTGAAAGCCCACCTGATGCCAAATGCGGTCGATATGAACACGAACCTCGTCGGCTGTCAAAGGCGTCGGGGATGATGCGATGAATTCGCCGACAGCGTGGATGATCGAACCGAATGTCGCAGCAGTCCCGGTCAGGGTTTGGGCGCTCATCTGCCGCTCGAGGAACCACCGCAGCGCGCATTGGTCAAGCAACTCCACAGCCGTCGGCGAGAAACGCAGCGGACCTTCATCGCGGATCGCGGTGACACCTTCCGTCGGCGCGGCTGCACCCCACCACGCGCGCGGATCGGCTGGGTGGGAGAGGCCGGCAGGAAACGGAACTTCATCCCGCAAACGACGCAAGCGCTCGGCAGCGGCAATCTTCAGCGCGGGAGTTGCGTCCGCATCTTCAAGAACCTGGCGCAGTTGCGCAACGAGTGCAGGCAACGACCCGCGGATGGCGCCGCGCGACCTCAGCACCGGCAGGGCAGCGGCTTGATCGCCGGCATCTCCACGATCGTCGCGAGTTTCGCGCGAGAGTTCGGCCTCGTCGTGTCCATCGGGGGATGCCGCAAGCGCGACGACGAATCGCGAGGCGCGCTCATCGCCTTTCGAGTTGTCGGCGCCCTGTACTGCGCTGACAACCAGGCTTCGGCGCGCACGAGTCGCGCACACATAGAAGAGCCGTCGCTCCTCAGCCAAGAGTTCTGATGGAGTCGGCCCGCCGGTGAGCCCTTCTGAATTCAAATCATCCGCGCTCACCACGCCGCTGCGACTCACCGTGTTGGGCCACAGACCTGCTTGGACACCTGCGATGAAGACATGGTCCCACTCCAAGCCTTTGGCACGGTGGGCGGTCATGAGTGCGACGGCTGGCAGCGACATCGCCGAATCGGTTTCAGAGACCGGAACACTTTGACGGCGAACCTCTCGGACGAAAAGCTCGCAAGTTTTGCCAGGTGTGTGCGCGGCGCGGGTGGCCATCTCAAACAATGTCATCACTGAATCGATGTCGCGATCGGCGCGGCGGCCGGCGGCACCTCCGCGCAGGGCTTGCTTTCGAAGTCGCTGCGCCCATGACGAGGAACGGCCAGAACCATTCCACACATGCCACAGCAACAACTCGATGCTGCCACCCTCTTTGTGCGCCTTGCGGGCGGCGTCAATCAATTGATGGAAGCCGGTAAGCGCCGAGGTCGCTGCTGGGCCGGCGACACTGGGCTTCAGACTCGCCACGATCGATGAATCTGTCGCCAGCTGTTTGATCACATCTGCCGTAGACGGGCGCGACGATGGGTCGTCCGCTGACAGGACGCTGCGCAGGTGGCGAACGATTCGGCGAAGATCGATTGGGTCGATCCCGCACAGTGGTGACATCAGCAGTTCGCGGGCGACTTCCGGTGTGGTCTTCGATGGCGACTCAACCAACAACAACGCGTTCAGCAGTGGCACCACGGCTTGCTCGTGTCGGACCGGCGTGTGATCGCCGTGCACATCCACCGGGATGCCTGCGGCAATCAGCCCACGACGCAGAGGCACCAGTTGCTCGACCGTGCGAGCGAGAACTGCGATATCTGCGTAGTCAACGCCTTCGTGGCGAAGGGCCCGTATCCGCTCGGCGATCAGCGCGGCCTCGCTGCGGGGATCTGCTGCGAGAAAGACATCGACTGTGCCTTCCACCTCGCCAACGCAACTCGGACTGCGGTGAGCAGCGCGGGCACGCGCCCATGCAGTTGAACCTGCGTAATCGACTTTGGCAATCTCCACCTCAGCTGCGGCGCGCAGACCAGAGCCAAAGCGACGGCAGTTGCGCAAGGCGACCACCTCAACAGGCGTGTACGTGCCGAAGGTGTCGGCGAAGTCAAGAATCCCGCGAACCTGCGCTCCGCGAAATGCATAAATACTTTGGTCGGGATCGCCAACGACGACCACATCGCAGTCGGGGCCGGCGATCGTCCGCAGCAATCGCACCTGCGCGGCATCAGTGTCTTGAAACTCGTCTACGAAGATCGCCCGAAGCTGACCGTGAATTTGCGCCGTTACTTCAGGATTGTCCGCCAGGGTTGTGGCGGTCGAGATCAACCCCGCGTAATCGAAGGCATCCGCCGACTCGAGCCAGAACTCGTACGCCTCCAGCACGTCAGCAACAACAAGCCACTCCGATTTTCCGGCAGTCGTGGCATGAGTTCGCAGTTCATCAGCGGATTTCTCGAAGCTGCGCGCTCGGGCTACAGCCGCACGGACCTGTCGAGCGAATTCTTGAGTTGGTGCTGCTGCCCGCACATGCTCGGGCCAATGCTGTGGATTGGATGCGGCGAGCGCGCGCAACACATCGCGAACGGCAGACTCTTCTTCGTGCCCGGCCAACAGTCGAGGCGCAGACATCAGCCCGAGCAGATGCGGATAACGGCGCACCAACGAGAAAGCAAAAGAATGGAACGTGGAAACAGGCGGCGTCACACCGCCGCCGATTCGAGAAATCAACCGGTCGCGCCAGTCAGCCGCCGCAGCCCGACTGAAGGTGAGCCCCAGCACCTGAGACGGCTGTAGTGCACCCTCCCCTGTCAAGCGCATGGCCATTGCCTCGACAAGAGTTGTGGTCTTACCCGTGCCTGGGCCGGCGAGCACCAACAACGGCGACCCGCGGTGTGCGACAACGCGGCGTTGCTCGTCATCGAGTTGTGGCGGGACGGACGCTTCGCGAGCAGGGATGTCGAGGATCAACTGAATGTCACCATCTGAGTTCACGCCGGCAGTTGCGTTGACAGCATCGGCCCGCGGCACTGATGGCGACACGTGCGGAGATGCTGGCGAAGATGCTGGCGAAGACGCGGGCGGAGAACTCGACATGATGGGTATTCAACCCCAGGCCTGCGACATTCATTCCCGGCTGCGCCAGACGACTCACCTAATCGTGGCCTCGTGGCGCGAGTGCGCCGTTGGCCCGTTCAGTTCTGAGTGGTTCGGTCGGCGCGGTGGACGGGTGTCGTCAATAGCGGGTCAGGCTCGGGTCCACATGATCGATCCACCCGAGGATGCCGCCGGCGAGATTTCGAACATCGCTGAAACCTCGCGCGCGCAGGTAATCGCACACGGCGGCCGAGCGAACCCCTGACCGGCACATGACGATGACCGTCTCGCTGGGATTCAGCGAGCTGATCACATCACTTGAAGGAACGTGCCCTTGTGGAACCAGGGTCGATCCTTGGATCGCACAGATGTCGACCTCGAAAGGCTCGCGCACATCAATCAACGCAAACGCCGACTGCTGAGCGCTTCTCTGCTGCAGCAGGTCGCGCAACTGCAGGGCAGTCACATCTGCATGAACACCACGAACGCACGCATCGCTCGGAGC
>JBEHCB010000119.1:0-3161 GCA_041192885.1 Actinomycetota bacterium | reverse complement strand
CTGAGATTGAAGGTCTGGCCGGGATGCCTGTGTCAGAGATCTTCACCGTCAACGGAGAGTCGGAGTTTCGTGTATTGGAAGAACAGGTGTGCCTTGCTGCGTTTGCTGATGACGCAGTAGTCAGCGTCGGCGGCGGCGCGGTGATGAACCAGCGCATCCAGGCAGCCTTGGGCGACATCCCGACTGTATGGCTCCAGGCCACAGTCGCAGACATAGCTGAGCGCATCAAGCTGGATGTGCCGAGGCCGCTGCTGATGGGTGACACCCGCAAGCAACTCAACGAATTGTTGAACGCGCGCACGTCTGTTTACGAAGCACTCGCCGATTTGACTGTGGTCACTTCCGGCAAAACACCCAGCGAGATAGCCGACGAGATACAAGTTTGGCGGGATGCGCGATGAGTTTCACCGTTGTCGATGTTGCGGCATCCAACCCTTATCCGGTCATCGTCGGAGATGATGCTGTCGCAGTGCTGGCCGATGACGAGTTCGTGCGGCTTCGCAACCGGATGGTGCTGATCATCCACAACCCCGATGTTCGCGACCAAGCTGAACGAGTTGCCTCGCACATCGCCGGACGCGCTCGACGCGTCACGACCTGGCAGGTGCCGTCGGGTGAGGCGGCCAAGAACGCGCAAGTGGCAGTGGACGCATGGACGCACTTGGCTGAAGCCGGATTCGATCGGGGCGGATTGATTATCGCCGTGGGCGGCGGCGCCACCACCGACGCTGCTGGCTTCGTAGCGGCAACATGGATGCGCGGGGTCGACATCGTGCATGTGCCGACGACCACCGCAGGAATGGTCGATGCTGCCATCGGCGGCAAGACGGCGATCGACATACCTGCGGGCAAGAACTTGGTCGGCGCGTTCCACGATCCTCGGGCAGTGATCTGCGATTTGAACTTCTTGGCCGGCTTGCCGGAGGTTGAGTTCCGTTCTGGTCTGGCTGAAGTTCTCAAGTGCGGGTTCATCGGCGCCACATCAATCTTGGCAGGAGCCGAAGCGGACCCGAAGTCCTTGTACGAGCGGCCGAAGGATGCGTTCCTGGCTGCGATCAACATCAAGGCGAATGTCGTCGCAATGGATGCACGAGAGAATTCCTTGAGCATCGGCCGCGAGTTGTTGAATTACGGTCACACTTTCGGCCACGCACTTGAAACTTTGAGCGGCTACACCGTCCGCCACGGCGAAGCAGTGGCGATCGGCATGGTTTTTGCGGCAGAGGTCAGCCACCGACTCGGCCGCTGTTCGGCCGATTTCGTCGAGCGGCACCGAAGGGTGATTTCATCTGTGGGACTGCCAATCGTCCATCGTGATATCGCCTTCGACGATGCCTTGGCAGTTATGGCACGGGATAAGAAGGTTCGCGATGGCAAGTTGCGGATGATCTTGCTGGCGGGTCCCGGCGACGCCTTTGCTGCGACAGACATCGATCGCTCAATACTCTTATCCGCATTCGCTGCCACGCGCGGATGACATCGCAGTTCAGAGCCCAGAGGTGCAAGCCATGAAGGTCCGAGTGTTGAACGGCCCGAATCTGTCGCAGTTAGGCAGTCGCGAGCCTGATGTTTACGGAACCGTGTCTTACTCAGAACTCGAGCAGTTGTGCCTGGATCTGGGGCGCAGCGTCGGCCTGGATGTCGAAGTAAGCCAAAGTGAAGATGAGAGCGACTTGGTTGCCTGGGTGCACGAAGCGGCGCGATTGGGTGAGGCTTTGATCATCAATCCGGCGGCCTTCACCCACTACTCGTACGCCCTCCGCGATGCGTGCGCCATGCATCCGGGGCCGATCATCGAGGTCCACCTCACCAATCCTTCGGCCCGCGAGGAATTTCGCCGGACCTCGGTGATCTCACCGGTGGCTAGTGGCGTCATCAGCGGATTCGGCGTGTTCTCGTATGTGCTGGCTTTTCAAGCACTCGCGTCGATGGGGCACGGCGAAGTGCCCGCGGACGGGGGTATGTGATGACGGAGTTGATTTATCGCCAGCGCCGCGAGGCTTTCATCTCAGCGGCTGAGATGGCTGACGACTGCGCTGCATTGATCACAAGCCCGATTGACATCGCCTACCTGAGCGGCTTCACCGGCTCGAACGGCACCATGGTCGTCGGTCCCAGGGCGCAGCGACTTTTCACCGACTTCCGCTATCAGGCGCGTGTGCATATCGAGGCACCGGGAATCGATGTGTCGATCCCCGCGAGCCGTTTGATGTCCGCGGTGTTCGATGACGCGAAAGCCGCAGGTATTGAGCGCTTGCTCATTGACGAAAGCCACGTGACCATCGCAACTTTGCGCACTTACGAGACTGCGGCTGCTGGTTTGGCATTGGAGCCCGCTGCACTGCCAACTGGTGGTCTGCGGATGACTAAGGACGCCGCGGAGGTCGAGAAAGTCCGGCGTGCCTGTCAGATCACAGACGAGGCGCTGGCGGCCGTGCTCCCCGAGATCACAGTGGGTGTCACCGAGAAGCAGATCGCACTGAAGCTGGAAAGGGCATTCGTTGATCTGGGGGCTGACGGAAGGGCCTTCGAGAGCATCGTCGCCACCGGTCCGAACAGCGCGGTGCCTCACCACAGCCCCACAGATCGGGCGGTGGCCGAGGGTGACTTGCTGAAGATCGATTTCGGCGCCCTCTACGCCGGGTATCACGCCGACGAGACACGCACCTTCATCGTCGGCGAGCCGCAGCCCTGGCAGGTCGAAATTCACGCCGTGGTCGCAGCCGCGCAAGCCGCTGGCCGCGCGGCGCTCAGGCACGGAGTTACGCTCGGCGAAGTCGATGCGGCCAGTCGCCAAGTCATCGTCGACGCCGGCTATGCCGAGTTTTTCAATCATGGGCTTGGCCACGGTGTCGGCCTTCAAATCCATGAGGACCCGTTCTTCCGCCCAGACAGCAGCGATAGTCTTCGCGCCGGTTACACAGTGACGATCGAACCTGGGATTTACCTGCCTGACCGCGGTGGAGTTCGTATTGAGGACACCCTGCTCGTCGACAGCCAGGGCGCTGAATCACTGACGACCACTTCGCGCGAGCTCCGCGTGATCGGCTGACTGAGACGATAGGAACGATTGTGGCGACTACCAACGACCTCAAGAACGGCATGGTTCTGGACATGGAGGGCCAGCTGTGGGCCGTCGTCGAGTTCCAGCACGTGAAGCC
>JBEHCB010000118.1:0-5512 GCA_041192885.1 Actinomycetota bacterium | reverse complement strand
CTGAGATTGCGCGCTTACGCAGATGTGGATGAGGCCAACAGCAGCATTGGTGCCGCACTGGCCCTGGGCGAGGTCGAGGAATCCATGACGACCTTGCTGACGGCGGTGCAGAACGACCTTTTCGACGTCGGTGCCGACTTGGCAACCCCCATCGCCGAGTGTTACGAGTATGAGCCGTTGCGGGTGCAACAGCACTACGTCGACCGCCTTGAAGCGCTATGCGATGAGTGGAACGACAAACTCGAGCCACTTCGGTCGTTCGTCTTGCCAGGTGGCACGCCGGCTGCTGCGCTGCTGCATGTCGCCCGCACCACAACTCGCCGAGCGGAGCGCAGCGTCTGGGCTGCGATCGAAGTGCACGGTGAAACTGTGAACAAGTTGACCGCGCTTTATCTGAATCGACTGAGCGATCTGCTGTTCATTCTGGCGCGGGTGGCAAATCTCGGCCGCGGCGGTGATGTGCTGTGGGTGCCTGGAGCCAACCGACGGGCCTGACATCTGCTTGCGGATTATTGCTCGAGAGCCTGAAGTCACCTGCGGTTGTCAGTCACAGGTAATCACCTGCAGTCCTTTGAACTTCACCGAACGGAACTCCTTGTCGCAGGTGTAGCCGAGACTTTCATATAGCGCCCGCGCAACCTTGTTGTCGCTCATCATTCCCAAGGTCGCATATCTGACCTGTTGCAGCGACCAAGCCGTGGCATGGCTGCACACCCGCCGCGCATAACCGCAACCGCGGTGCTGGGTGTGTGTCACCACACTCTGCAAATAGGTCGCATCGTCTTGCTTGTTGACCGCAGCGACACAGACCAGTTGGCCTTCGGCTTCGAGTCCGAACCAGACATCCGGCGCCTTGCCATCGCGCTCATGCGATGCGGTGTCTGAGTGAGACAAGACCTCCAATAGGCGTGGATCGTGATGGTCGACCGTCACAACCTTGCGATCGATGTCGACTCGGGCGTGTTCGGAATCGGTCCAGAACCAGCTCCAGGCGCTGGAGACCTCCGGCAGGCGGCCGTCGGGGATCGCGGTGTGATCGGCAAAGGTCATCCCGCCGATTGAATCGCCGTCATCGAAGGACACGTGCCAGGCGAGGTGCTGTGCGGTTTCAGATGCACGCACGGTCGCGTCGTCGCTGGCGCTGTACATCATCACCCAGTCTGATTCCCAATATTCGCTGCGCGTGCGGGTGGACCAAGTTGAGCCGCCCACAGCGGCTCGGCGAATCGTGCCGGGGTCTGCTGTCCGCAGATTCAAGTAGCGATCATCAGGGAACGCGAAGATCAATTGCTGCCATGTGACCGGGGTTAGATCCAAGGAAGCCCGTCCTTCGAACTAGTGGCGTGGACCTGCCAACGCCTCTAAGTGCGCTGACAACACCTTCTCGCGATCAACATCCTGGGCAGCCTTGGCCTGATCCAACTCGGCGCGAGTCGCGGCTTCGTCGATTTCCGAAGCTAGCTTGGCATCGCCGGACAGCACGCGGACAACATTTCGGTCAACGGAGAAGAACCCGCCGTCAACAGCCACACGCACTTCTGCGCCCTCGACCGGCTTGATACGGACCACACCGGTGCGCAGCACAGCAAGCACCGGCTCGTGACCGGGCAGGATGCCGATCTCGCCTTCGCTGGTCGCAGCGACCAGAGATGTGGCCGCACCGGACCACACCTGCCGGTCGGCAGCGACAACGGAGACTTGGAGTTCAGCCACGATCAGCCTGCCAGCTTCGCTGCGTTCTTCTCGACATCCTCGATGCCACCGCACATGAAGAAGGCCTGCTCCGGAATGTGGTCGTAGGCACCCTCGCAGAGAGCCTTGAACGAGGCGATGGTCTCCTCAACCGGCACGAAGGAACCAGGCTGGCCGGTGAAGGCCTCGGCGACGAACATGTTCTGGGAGAGGAATCGCTGGATGCGGCGAGCGCGGTTGACGAGGATGCGGTCCTCTTCGCTGAGCTCGTCCATACCCAGAATCGCGATGATGTCCTGGAGTTCCTTGTACCGCTGCAGGATCTCCTTGACGCGGGCGGCGACGCGGTAGTGCTCGTCACCGATGTAGCGCGGGTCCAGAATGCGCGAGGTCGAGTCCAGCGGGTCCACGGCCGGGTAGATGCCCAGCTCGGAGATCGGGCGGCTCAACACCGTCGTGGCGTCAAGGTGCGCGAATGTGGTTGCCGGGGCCGGGTCAGTGAGGTCGTCTGCAGGCACATAGATGGCCTGCAGCGAGGTGATCGAGTGGCCGCGAGTCGAGGTAATGCGCTCTTGCAGTGCGCCCATCTCATCCGCCAGGGTCGGCTGGTAACCCACTGCCGACGGCATACGGCCAAGCAGGGTCGATACCTCAGAACCGGCTTGGGTGAAGCGGAAGATGTTGTCGACGAACAGAAGCACGTCCTGCTTCTGAACATCGCGGAAGTACTCGGCCATGGTCAACGCGGCCAAGGCGACGCGAAGACGCGTGCCCGGCGGCTCGTCCATCTGGCCGAACACCAGAGCGGTCTTGGAGATAACGCCGGACTCGGTCATCTCGAGGAAGAGGTCGTTACCTTCACGGGTGCGCTCACCGACACCGGCGAACACAGACACACCACCGAAGTTCTCGGCAACGCGGTAGATCATCTCCTGGATGAGGACGGTCTTGCCGACACCAGCACCACCGAACAGACCGATCTTTCCACCCTTGACATAAGGCGTCAGCAGGTCGATGACCTTGATGCCTGTCTGGAAAACCTCAGTTTTCGACTCAAGTTGATCGAAGGCCGGCGCCTGGCGGTGGATGCCCCAACGCTCCTTGATGTCGAGCGAAGCCGCAGGAACATCGAGCGGCTCGCCGAGGGCGTTCCACACGTGACCCTTGGTGACATCGCCAACCGGCACGCTGATCGCGCTGCCGGTGTCGCGCACCGCGGAGCCGCGGACCAAACCATCGGTCGGCTGCATCGAGATTGTGCGCACCATGTTGTCACCGAGGTGCTGGGCAACCTCGAGGGTCAGGGTGCGAGCCTGACCGGAGAACTCAACGTCGACCTGCAGCGCGTTGAACAGCGCCGGCATGGCCTCGACGGGGAACTCCACGTCGACGACCGGGCCGGTGACGCGAGCGACTCGGCCAGTCGTGGTGTCAGTGGTGGAAGTGCTCATGGTTCTCCTTATTTCCCTGCGGCTGAAGACAGCGCGTCGGCGCCGCCGACGATCTCGCTGATCTCCTGGGTGATTTCGGCTTGACGGGCTTGGTTCGCCAAACGAGTCAGCGACTTGATCATTTCCTCGGCGTTGTCAGTCGCCGACTTCATCGCGCGGCGGCGGGCGGCATGCTCACTTGCAGCCGACAACAGCAGCGACGTGTACACCAAGTTCTCGATGTAACGGGGCAGAAGCGCGTCGAGCACACCTTCGGGGCTGGGCTCGAACTCGTACAGCGGGAAGTACTGGTCCTTGGCCTTCGCCTCATCGGCACTGACCTCTTGGACCTCCAACGGAAGGATGCGCTTGACCACCGGCGTCTGCGTCACCATGTTCGCAAAATTCGTGTACACGATGTGGATTTCCTGGACACCGCCCTTGTCGGCGGGGGTCAGGAATCGTTCCACCAACGCTGTGGCGATCTCGACTGCATTTGAGAACTGCGGCTGGTCGGTGAAACCAGTCCATGAACCGGCAATCGGCCGCTCACGGAACTTGTAGTAACCAACGGCCTTGCGTCCGACGAGGTAGTGCTCGACCTCCAGACCACGGCCTCGCAGCAGCGTGGTGAGCTGCTCGCCTTCCTTGATCGCGTTGGACGAGTAGCCACCGGCAAGTCCGCGGTCGGCCGTGATGATCAACACCGCTGCTTTGCGCAGATCTTTTGCTTCAGTGCGCAACAAAGGGTGGTCGAGGTTGCCGTTTGTGGCGGCAGCGCTGAGCGCACGGGAGATCTCACGGGAATAAGGCGTCGCCGCAGCGACCCGTTGCTGCGCCTTCACGATGCGCGAGGAAGCAATCAGCTCCATCGCCTTCGTGATCTTCTTGGTCGCCTTCACCGACTTGATTCGTCGGCGGTAGACCCGCAGTTGTGCTCCCATGGATCGGCTACTTCACGACCCTGGTGATCGCGGCCTCGTCGACCTCGGACTCGTCGAGGGCCCCAACAGTCTCGTTGCCAACGATGCTGCCGGACGATGTCTGGAAGCGCTTCTTGAAGTCGGCGATGGCCGCGGTGAGCAGCGCGACCGAGTCGTCAGACAGATCGGCAGTGCTGCGGATGGTGTCCACCACAGCCTTGTGATCTCGCTGCACGAAGTCCAAGAACTCCGCGTCGAAGCGACGCACATCTTCCAGCGGCACCTCGTCGAGCTGGCCGGATGTGCCGGCCCACACCGAGATGACTTCGAGCTCCATTGCCTGCGGCTGGTACTGCGGCTGCTTCAGGATTTCGACCAAGCGGGCACCACGCTCGAGCTGCGCCTTTGACGCAGCGTCCAGGTCGGAGCCGAATGCGGCGAAGGCCTCAAGTTCGCGGTACTGCGCGAGGTCCAAACGCAGACGGCCGGCAACCTTCTTCATCGCCTTCGACTGCGCGGAACCACCAACGCGGGAAACTGAGATACCGACGTTGATGGCCGGGCGCACACCGGAGTTGAACAGGTCGGACTCCAAGAAGCACTGGCCGTCGGTGATCGAGATGACGTTGGTCGGGATGTAGGCCGAGACGTCGTTTGCCTTGGTCTCGATGATCGGCAGACCGGTCATCGAGCCGCCACCAAGTTCATCTGAGAGCTTGGCACAGCGCTCGAGCAAGCGGCTGTGCAAGTAGAAGACGTCGCCGGGGTATGCCTCGCGGCCCGGCGGACGGCGCAGCAACAACGACACGGAGCGGTAGGCCTCAGCCTGCTTGCTGAGGTCATCGAAAATGATGAGGACGTGCTTGCCCTGGTACATCCAGTGCTGACCGATGGCCGAGCCGGTGTACGGGGCGAGGTATTTGAAACCAGCTGAGTCTGACGCCGGGGCAGCGACGATGGTGGTGTACTCCATCGCACCGTTCTCTTCCAGTGCGCCCTTAACGCCGGCGATGGTGGAGCCCTTCTGGCCGATGGCGACATAAATGCAGCGCACCTGCTTGTTCGGGTCGCCCGACTTCCAGTTGTCGCGCTGGTTGATGATCGTGTCGATTGCGACAGCCGTCTTTCCGGTCTGGCGGTCGCCGATGATCAACTGGCGCTGGCCGCGGCCGATAGCCGTCATCGCGTCGATGGCCTTGATGCCGGTCTGCAGCGGCTCTTTCACGGGCTGGCGCTGCACGACGGTCGGCGCCTGCAGTTCCAGCGCACGACGACCTTCTGCAGCGATGGCGCCGAGGCCATCAATTGGCTCACCAAGCGGGTTCACGACGCGACCGAGGAATGCATCGCCCACCGGCACCGAGAGGATCCCGCCGGTGCGCTTGACGCTTTGCCCCTCCTCGACACCGGTGCTGTCGCCCAGCAACACGGCACCGATTTCGCGCACATCGAGGTTCAGAGCGATAC
>JBEHCB010000117.1:0-10918 GCA_041192885.1 Actinomycetota bacterium | reverse complement strand
TGGTGCACACGATGCACACCATCGGTGCAGTCAAGAACGAGCAAACTAAGGCAAGCAATGCTGATGAACCTACGATGCGTACGGAAGCAGAACTGAGAATCGGCCGAGAAGCAAATGTGGTCACCGCAAACACGTCAGCGGAAGAAGCTGAGTTGGTTCGCCTGTGTGGCGTTGAGCCGCAACGCATCACAGTCGTCCCACCAGGCATTGATGTGGACATTTTCAACCCGACCGCACGAATCAGTGCGCGACAGATCATGCGCATCGAGCCTGAAACGTTTGTCATTTCTTTCGTTGGCCGGCTGCAACCGCACAAAGGTCCTGATCTTGCAATTGCCGCTGTTGCAGAGTTCCTGTCACTCAACCCGCACATGCGCAGCTTCACACGGGTATTCATCTGTGGTGGCGTGTCAGGCGCTGCGGGATTCTCCCGCCAGGAACTTTCGGCGCTGGCGGATTCTCGTGGCATCGGCAGCCAGGTTGAATTCATCGCACCAGTGCCGCCAGCCGAGCTCGCATCGCTCTATGGCGCGAGCGACGTGCTGCTGGTGCCGTCAGTCTCGGAGTCTTTCGGATTGGTCGCGCTGGAAGCGCAAGCCTGTGGCACACCAGTCATTGCAACCGCACAAGGCGGCTTGCTCACCTCGGTCGCTGATGGACTGACCGGCGTACTCGTGCCCACTCGCAACCCTGATGAGTGGGCCGATGCGATTGGGCAGCTTGCGGATCGGGCAATCCGGTCGCCGATGTCCGCAGCCGCCGCTGACCATGCTCGCATGTTCACATGGGCCCGCACAGCCGACCATCTGCTTAAGGCTTACCGCGCTGTCGCGCTCTAGACTCTTAGTCGCCGATCGCAGCAGCACACCGCAACGGTTGCGCCTCTTGCTCGCAACCTGCACTTCAGGACGGAGACACCATGTCTGACACCCGCACGTTGATTCTGGTGCGACATGGTGAAAGCCAGTGGAACGCGTTGAATCTGTTCACCGGCTGGGTCGACGTCGATCTCAGCGAGCAGGGTCGGGAAGAGGCAACGCGGGCAGGCAAGCTGCTCGCAGAAGCTGGGTTATTGCCGGATGTTGTTCATACATCGTTATTGCGGCGCGCTATCAACACTGCCCATCTGGCACTGGATGCGTGCAATCGGCACTGGGTCGACGTCCGCCGGACTTGGCGGTTGAACGAGCGCCATTACGGCGACTTACAAGGCAAGGACAAAAAGCAAACCCTTGAGACTTACGGTGAAGAGCAGTTCATGTTGTGGCGACGCTCTTATGACGTGCCGCCTCCGCCGATCATCGAGGGGAGCGAGCACTCGCAGTTCAACGACCCGCGGTACTCATTGCTGCCACCGGCGCAACGACCCCGCACGGAATGCCTCAAAGATGTCGTTGGGCGCATGATTCCTTACTGGAATGACGCCATCATTCCCGACTTGGCAGCTGGGAAGTCAGTCATGGTGGCTGCCCACGGCAACAGCTTGCGCGCTCTGGTGAAACATCTCGACGGAATCAGCGACTCCGACATCGCGGAGCTGAACATCCCCACCGGCATGCCACTGGTTTATCGACTCAACGACGACTTCGAGCCGTCGGTTCGTGGCGGCGAATATCTGGATCCAGTTGCTGCGGCTGCGGCAGCGGCCGCAGTTGCAGCACAAGGCCGTAAGTAGAGCGGCCGGCCGGTCAGCTGGCAATCGCTTCCCAGGCGACGGTGACCTCACCAAGGCGCCACCGGGCAGCTGAGTCTGAAATCGGCCAACCCTGATCCTTCAGGGATTGCGCCATGGTGATAAATCGCTGACGCGGGCTGAACACAGCAAGCCCTGCTGCTGTCGACCATGCGCGATCCGCTGCAACCAGGAATCTGTTGATGGGCGAACCTTCGATGTTGTGATGAATAAGCGATTTCGGCAATCGTTGCGCCCACGTCAGAGGTGTATCCAAACTGCCAACATGGGCTGCTAACGACAGCGACTCAGCGATTGCCCGACCATCGATCCGGCGCACCGCGATCCATGTGCTGATACGGCCGATTTCGTCACAAGTGCCGTCCATCAGCATTCCGCCTTCGACCAGTCGCTGGGCCATTGCGTGCCATGCAGCCGCGACTTCCTGCTCTTGATATTGGCGCAGAACATTGAATGCACGAATCGCATGCACCTGCAGGTGTGCGACCGTCGACGGCAATGGCACTTCGAATCCACCATGAGCGAAGTGCAGGCCCGGGCGAGACGCTGCTGAACTTCTCAGCGCTTGCTGAACTCGCGCTCTGTCGATGTCCACGCCGAGCACTTCGATGTCAGGTCGCACGTGAGTGCGCAAACGGTCATGCCATTCGATCGTCGTCTCCGGGGTATGGCCGAACCCGATATCGACGCACAAAGGATTGGCGGCGGCACGCAACTGGGAGCACATGGCGTGGATGAACCACCGGTCGGCGCGGCGCAAGCGATTTGGGTGCGTGGTCCCCCGCGTCACCTCACCGATGGGCTTCATTCGCGGCAATGTACCGCTGAATGCTGAAGGGCCGCCTGCCGCAAGCGGCAGGCGGCCCTTCAGACCCACGTAGAGATCAGAACGTTGGGTACGACGGCGCTGCCGGAGCAGGCGCACCCTTGTCCTCGGGGTACATGTACGAGGTCAGCACCCAAGCGCCGATTGCTGCGACAATTTGCACGCCGATGAAAAGCGCGATGCTGCCGAAGTTCGGCGCTGCCGTGCCGCTGAAGAACGTCGCAAGCGCCACGGCAATGTTGCCAAAACCTTGCGGCATACCGGCGACCATCACGACAACCCAGCCTCCGAGCGCCAAGGGAACGAGGTTGGCGCGGCCGGCGCGGATGGTTGCGTGCACGACGGTAACCAAGACCAACGTGGCGATGAACTCCGAGATGTAATCCCACGGGTCGCCCATGCCGCCAGTACCGACGGCAATGCCATTGGGCAAACCTGTGCGGATGTATTGAGCGGTGATGATGCCACCGATGCCACCGGCGATCTGCGCAAAGGCATAAGTCGCGAATTCCTGGGGAGTCAGGCCGCGGAACAGCAGAGCCGCCAGAGAGACTGCCGGGTTGAAGTGCCCACCGGAGATGGCACCAAAGACCACAACCATTGCAGCCAACAGCGCACCGACTGCGAATGCCTCGGCCAGCTTGTCGACGCCGTTGATGACACCGACGGTCACGGGCCCATTGGTGCCCTGCGGGTAGAGCCGCAGGATGCCGGCTGTGGCGAAGATGTGACCCGCTGCCATCAGCAGCAGAAACGTTCCGAGAAATTCTGCGACTGCGCGCCGGGCAAGAGTGTTTTCCATGGCTTAAGCCTCTCCGTGGACATTAAGGGTTGTCTGAAAATAGCCGACAATTTCGCCGCCGCCGCGCACATCCGCGCGAATCCAGCGCGGATTAACGCCCGAAATGTCGATTTCCATCCACTTCAACGCGGCAAGCAGCACGCCGGAGCGGGCACGGGCTGCACCGTCGGCGATCTTCAGCGCCACTGCTCTGCCATCAGGTAGGCCCGCAGCCAACACGCCTTCCGCGCCGTCCTTTAGCAGCAACCCCGGCAGCTCGCGCATGAGTGCGGTGACATCGCGAGTGGTTCCAGCCACATGCAAAGGCTGATTGCGCATCGCATTACGGATGCGCGCCATTGAGCTGCCGTCAGCTGCCGTCATCAACCCGCTATACCCCCGAGCTAGGCCCGCGAGTGTGGAGCTAAACAGCGCAGCTCCGCAACCATCGACTCCGATGTGATCCACACGGTCGCCGGTCATTTCTGAAACTCTGGCTGCGATCAACTGTTGCAGGGGATGGCTGGGTTCGCGGTAGGTGTCCAGCGGCCAGTTATTCAAAGCGCTGGTGATGATCATCGCCGCATGCTTTCCCGAACAATCGGCATACATCGGTGCAGGCGCATCGACACCCCCGCGGATCAGAGATTCCCGAGTCGCTTTATCCATGGGCCAGCCCGGCGTGTTTCGCAGGAGCGTCGAATCCAGGTCGAATTTGCTGAAGATTCCCATCACGGTTTGTGTGTGAAAGTCCTCACCGGAATGCGATGACGCCATCACCGCGATCTCGGCATCGGTGAAATCATGCTCTCCCAAGCCAGCATCAAACATCGCGACCAACTGCAAGGGCTTCAACGTCGACCGCGGGAAGATGACAGTCTGCGGATTACCCGCAGCGCCGACTACAGCGCCACCAGCTTCAGTAATCGCCACACACCCGTGGTGCACCGATTCGACGAAGCCGTTGCGGACGACTTCAACTAGTGGCACACAGCCAGCTGCAAGACTCATGTGAGCAGTGTGTCAATCGTTGCCTGCCGATTGCGGTAACGCTGCATGAGTTCGTCAGTTAAAGAGTCCACAATCGCTTGGACCGCCAGCCGTTGGCTCGACACTTCTTGCTCGGATGTGTTCACCTGCTCACGGGCGACAGCCAGATCATCGGTGCTCAGGACCGTGACATACGACAAGGCCGGGTCAGCTAACAGCCGCTCCACCGCTCGCCGTTGCTGCGCTATAGGCGATGGATCTAACGATGGCGCCACATGTCGTGGCGCATCCGTTGTTTCCGCAGTCAGAACTGCCACGACATCAGCCACGATCTGGCCGCCCTGAGTTGATTGCCGGCGGCGTTGGAGTTCGCTGTCGATCACATCAAGACGGCTTTGCAACAACCGCCGCACATACGACAACTCTGCTTCTTCCTCTTCAGCCAGCTTGCGACGGCTTCGGAGCTCTGCCAGCGCCAATCCCCGCAAGTCTCGGATGAATTGCGGATCTAGAACAGTGTCACGCCGGCGGCGCCGGGGGTGCTGTTCGTCGGTCACTGTTCAACGCTGACATATTGGCGCGCATTTCGCGGCGGAATTGCACAACTGGGTTCGTCTCATCGGGCACAACCACCACTGGTTGCACACTTGCACTGAAACCACCGTCGATGCTGGCGGTCACATCGGCATCGAAATCGCGCTTGACTATGGCCAACGCGATCGATCCGAGTTCATAGTGCCTACTTACGCTGGTCACGGTCCCGGTTTCGGTCCCGCCGACACTGACGGCAGCGCCTGCTGACGGCAGCGCCTCGCTCGCACCATCCAGATGCAAAAGCACCAAAGTTCGCGGCGGCTTGCCCAGGTTGTAAGTGCGCGCCACAGCTTCTTGGCCGCGGTAGCAACCTTTGCGCAGATGAACGGCTTCGCCGATGATTCCCAATTCATGCGGCAAGCTGCGGTGGTCTGCATCGACAACGACCCTCGGCACACCGGCTGCGATTCGAGCGGCTTCCCACGCCCACATCCCGGCGGCACCATGATCTGCCAGAAGTGCGGCAACACGATCGCGCGGGACAACCAACTCAAATGCGGGCCACGGTGCTGGCCGCTGCGGCACGTACTTATCCAGCGACGGATCAATCGTTGCGAAACTGGCGCCAGCCCGCCACACAACTGCCGCATCACCAACAACTGGCGGCTTCCCGATGCCGCCGAGCACCGTGAATTCCTCGCTGACATCGCTGATGGTCACGTCGTAGGTGAACACCATCAGCTTCAAATAATCCAACAACCCTTGTTTCGTCGCTCGATCACTCACAATCCATGCAGCATGTCCGTCGTCGACCAGATGCAGACCGAACTCGATGTGACCGTTAGGGGTCAAAATCAGCGCATCAAGCGAGTCCCCGGGCTGTGCGTTCTCGCAACTTTGCGTCAACAACAAGTGCAGCCATTGCAAACGGGTTGACCCCGAGACTTTGATCACCGCAAGGCTCGACAACTGCGTCAGCGCTCGCCCTTCGACCAGAGCGCGACCTTCGCGCAGCGGATCGCCGTAATGCCATATCGCACCGGAATCGATTCCAGTTTCAACCAGCACCGCGGTCATGACCCAGTGCCCCCGCGGCAGGTGGGGCAGCGCCCGGCGATGGCCATGTGAGTGACATCGACTTCGTAATCGGTGGCGCCACGCAGCATTTGTGCGAAGTCAGCGGCCGCAGACGCGTCAACAGATTCCATCGCACCACACCCTTCGCACACCACATGCATGTGCTGGTGCTCTTCCACCACGTGATACGTCAACGGCGAGTGACCCATGTGCGCGTGAGTCACCAGGCCTAACTGCTCCAACACATCCAGCACGCGATAGATCGTCGACAGCATGATGCCTGGCATCTCAACTTGCACATGGGTGAGAATCTGCTCCGGGGTTGCATGTCGCAGCTCATTGACAGCAGCAAACACGACTTCCCTTTGCGCTGTCAGCCTCAGCCCACGACGCCTCAGTTGCGCCGGCAGGTCGATAGCGGATTGCGCAGTCGCTGAGATCCCGCTGGAGTCGCTCACTGCTGCTCCAGATTTTCGGTGGTTGGCTCAGATCGCAATGGTTGCAGCTGAGCAGCGACGTGCGCAGCCGGCTGCTGACCCATCGCGGCCATGTCGAAGCGCCAGAGGAAGTTCCCGTTCACCAAGCCGTACAAACGTTCGCCGCCGGCGTAGGGTTTTGCAGATTCGGCACTGACGACACCGTGCGAGCGCAGCTCCATCTTCGCGCCAGTGAAGCGCGCGTTCTCGATACCTGTAGTCGTGGTGGTTCCAACCCATACCTCGCCGTAACCGGTTGGGTGGCTGACGATCAGCTCTACATCGTGAACAGTGTTGGCCTTGGAACTGCGCGCATCGGTATGCACGACCCGGATGAAGCCGCTTTCCATCGCCAGCGGCCGTCCGATGCGACCATCGTCATCCATCTCCCACGAACGCGATTCATAAATCAGGAACGGGCGCCCATCGGTGGTGATGGTGATCTCTTGGATGAATGAGAAGTCCGCGACATTTGGATATCCACCCTTGCCATGGCCTCGCCAAGCACCCAGCATCCATGAAATCGGCAGCAACTCGATCGGCAGTTGCGAGGGCAGCAGTTGGGCCTGCTCGGCGGCCAAGGCGAGCCGAGCCTGGCGCTCACGCTCGCGGGCTTCGCCCATGAACTCCGGCAACGCTGTTTCCGACACACCCCAATCGTAGGCGCGACCGCGCCTCGGGCACCGAGACAGCAACGCGCGCGATCGCTACCCGCCACCAGGGGCTTCACCACAGTTAGCGCGAATCTGGTCGCCGCGTACCCTTGTCCACTTGATGGGGCTGTAGCCCTGGCAGATAGTGAGGAGGCGGTGGCAATGGCGCTGCTGGTCCTCACCAACTCTCCCGGCGGCTCAGCGGACGTTCTGCCCGCCCTGGCACTGCTTCGCCATCACGTGCGCTTAGTGCCAGCCGAACCTTCGGCACTGCTCAACGCCGGCAACTACAGCGCGGTGCTCGTCGACGGCCGCCGCGACCTTGCGGCGGCAAAATCGCTATGTCGTCTCATCCGCACAACCGGTGTGGATGCGCCGCTGTTTCTGGTCGCAACCGAAGGTGGCCTGGCTGCAGTTTCAGCTGAGTGGGGAATTGATGATGTGTTGCTGGACACCGCCGGCCCGGCGGAAGTGGACGCGCGGCTGAGATTGGCTCTAGGTCGCAGCGATCAGTCGGCAGAGGCGCCAGCGGAGATTCGAGGTGGGGACATCTCTATCGACGAAGCCACATACACAGCGCGGGTGCGAGGAGAGTCCCTAGACCTCACCTTCCGCGAGTTCGAATTCCTCAAGTTCCTCGTCCAACACCCCGGCCGCGTTTTCAGCCGTGAGCAACTACTGCATGAGGTGTGGGGTTTCGATTACTTCGGTGGCACTCGCACAGTTGATGTGCATGTGCGGCGTCTGCGAGCGAAGCTGGGGCCGGAGTACGAGAACTCAATTGTGACCGTGCGCAATGTCGGCTACCGATTCGATTCTCAATCTGCGTCATCTGCACCAGCCGACGTTCACGTCTGACATCCGCAATGAATTCAACTTACGAAGTCGAACGGCATAAGGCGCCGCTGCCAGCCGACGATGTTCAGCAAGTCATGTCGCTGATCGAAGCCGCGGCTTCAGTTGATGGATTGCGACCGCTATCGGAGCACGCAACCTTGCATCTGCGTCACGGCGGCGACGAGCACATCACCCATTACATCGTGCGCGACCGAGGCGGAATTGTCGGCTACCTGCATCTAGACCTAACGGATTTGGTTGCTGGGCCCAGCGCAGAAATCGTGGTCACGCCGGCAGCACGCAATCACGGAGTCGGCAGCGCGTTGTTGACTGCTGCCCTTCAACACACAGCCGACGGCCGATTCCGGTTGTGGGCGCACGGAGATGCTCCAAGTGCCCAACACTTGGCCGACCGCATGGGCTTCCATCGCGAGCGGGTGTTGTGGCAGATGCGGCGTTCGCTGTATGCGCCCGTGCCGGATGTTCCGCTGCCAGCAGGGGTGGCGCTTTCGGAGTTCGACGCTATTCGCGATGAAGCCGAGTGGATCGAGTTGAATCGCCGAGCATTCGCACACTTGCCAGACCAGGGCCGCTGGAGTGTGCAGGACTTGCGCATCCGGACGGCAGAGCCGTGGTTCGACCCGCGGGGACTGTTGATCGCCCGCGATGCGACGGGCGCGATGGTGGGCACCCACTGGACCAAGGTGCACGGCGCGCATTCCCATGGCGAGCATGTCCACGACGCCATCGGCGAGGTGTATGTGCTGGGGGTCGACCCGCAGTTCCGCGGCAGCGGCTTGGGCCGAGCGTTAACCGTCGCAGGCCTGCAGCACTTGCGTGCACAGGGCCTCGGCTCGGTGATGCTTTACGTGGATGGTGATAACGCCGCCGCCGTTAGTCTCTACACCGCTGTGGGATTCAGCCATTGGGATACAGACGTGATGTACCGCCGCGATGAGGCGGTCGGCAAGAACCGCGAGACGCCAGCCTGAACAGCAATCCTGCTTGGCGTACGACGCATGTCGCAGCGACGTGCCGCACGACCAAGCCCGCCGGCTCTCAGGGAGTCGGTTGCCGATCAGATGTGGCGTAGTCTGCGGGGGTGAGATTTGAGCGCACCAAGCCCGCCGTGCTGGCGGTTCTGCTGTGCGTAACCATCGCGCTTTCCAGCTGCGCGCGGCGCTCTGGGGAGCCGAACCCAACCGGTTCGTCGGCCACGGATTCAGCCTCGATCACGCCGAGCAACAGCAGCAGTGAATCTGCAAGCCCCACCTCAAGTGATGAAGGTACGCCGATCTCCAGCGAGCAGCTGCAGTCCATCATCTCAAACACGCGACAAGGCTTGGGGGCCAGCGTGGGGATTGAAGCGGCAATCACCGGCGCGCTGGACCGAGACCAGTCGTTCATCGGCACCGTCGACGTGGATTCGGGAACGGCGGAAGGTCAAGTGGCAGTGGGCACGACTGCATCGCGAGACCGCATCATCGTCGATTCGACCGTCTACACGCGCACCTTGAAGAAATGGGTGGCGGTGAGCATTGACGGCCAGGGAGTGCCTGAAGGCGATGTGCTGTTGCTGTGGTCAGTGTTGTCGCAGACCACAGATGCACACGAAAAGACTGGTGATGGCGGCCGCACCATCACAGGCACGCTGCCCGCAAGCATGTTTTTGCAGGCTCTCGGCACTTCAGGTCGAGCCGACGTCGCCAACACAAACCAACAATTCACTGCAGCCGCCAAAGGCGCCAATGCCCAAGTCGAATTGGTGACAGACGCCGATGGCTTCATCTCGCATGTGACGATCACTTCAACGCTTAATGTGAACGGAACTCCGACCACACTGTCGCTGCACGCGATGTTCAGCGATTACGGCCAGGTGATGGATGTGCGCAAGCCGGTCACCGGCCCGCTGTACACACCAGAAGGGCAATAACCGCATCGCGGTTGAACCCCCATGAAACAGGTGAACACCCCTGCCCGGAAACCCTGGATCGGCTACAGCGTTTACGGCGGGGTCGTGCTGTTGTTCTCCCTCAACGGAGCGGTGTCGAAAAGCATCATGCACACCGGCATATCAGCCGAACGTCTCGCTCAACTGCGCAGCACCAGCGCCTTCCTGGTGCTGGCGCTGCTGACTGCAATCATCAAGCCCTCGGCATTCAAGATCAGCCGCCGCGAATTCGGCCTGCTCGCGGCTTTCGGCATCCTCGGTGTCACGATGTCGAACTACCTTTACTTCGTCGGCATCAGCCGCCTGCCCATCGGCATCTCTCTGATCTTGGAATTCACTGCCCCGATCTGGGTGGCACTGTGGATGCGCTTCATCCAAAAACGCGATGTGCGAAAAGAATTGTGGCTCGGCATCGGGTTGGCATTTATCGGCATGGTCTTGGTTGCGCAGGTGTGGCAGGGACTCACTCTCGATGCGATCGGTGTGATCGCCAGCTTCGGTGCCGCTGCGGCGATGACTGTCTACTACTTGCTCGGCGAACGAGTCGCCCCTCAACGCGATCCGCTGTCGCTGACCATGTGGACATTTGCCATGTCGACTGTCTTCTGGTCGGTGGCGCAGCCGTGGGCATCGTTTCCTTGGCAGGCACTTGGGAAAACCGCAGAGATCGCAACTCGCGACGGCTTGATCCATGTGCCGGTGCTCGGGTTGACCGCTTACATGGTGTTGCTGGGCACGGTCGTCACCTTCGGTGGCATCAACATCGCGTTCCGTCACCTCACTGCCGGCCAAGCCGGTCTGTTTGGCATGTTGGAGCCGCCTGTTGCATCGTTGATCGCGTGGGCGACGTTGGGTGAGAACCTGCTTGCGATTCAGATCGGCGGCGGCTTGCTGATCCTCGGCGGCATCGCAACCGCGGAACTGTCCCGATTGCACGGGCGAGCATCGGCGGAGACTGCAAACCACCCACCACAGGATTTCGGCCATGTCGATTGACCGCAGCCGCATTGTCACCGCTGATGCGGCGGGGATTTCCGAGGCTGTTTCAGTTCTGCGCAGCCGCGGATTGGCCGGGTTGCCGACTGAAACCGTGTACGGGC
>JBEHCB010000116.1:0-7311 GCA_041192885.1 Actinomycetota bacterium | reverse complement strand
GAGTACATCATCAGCAAGGTCGCGGCAGGCGCGTTGATCGTCATTGATGTTGAGACATCGCCCAACGGGATGCCATCAAACAAAGCTCGCATGTCCTCGACGCTGTCGATGGCGACTCCGACTTTGCCCACTTCGCCGCGGGCAAGTGCGTGATCGGAGTCATAACCCATCTGCGTCGGCAAGTCGAACGCCACCGACAACCCAGTGGTGCCGGCGGCCAACAGCTCGCGGTACCGCTGGTTGGATTGTTTGGCGCTGCCATAACCGGCGTACTGCCGCATCGTCCATAACTGCCCCGTGTACATCGACGGGTATACGCCTCGCGTGAAGGGAAACTGACCGGGCTCGCCCAGGGCCGACTCGACCTCGAGATCGGCGGTGTCCGCTGGGCCGTACACCTGCTGCCAGGGGATACCCGATTCGGTGTCTGCCACGGCTGTCAGGTTAGTGCCTCGGTGCGCGGGCGCGATTACGCTGCCCGCCATGTCCGCCCGCGCCCGTTTCGAGCGCCCGCTCGGGGTTGCCGTCGCTGCGGCATTGGCTTTGCTCGGGCCGAGCCTGGCTGGCTGCGGTGGCGCTGTATCGGGCAAAGCCTCGGCGGCCAAGTCCTCACCGTCGGCTGCCGCCACGCCTGCGAAAACCAGCGGGGCGAAAACCAGCGAGAGTGCGTACGGCCCTGCGGGCTACTCGTGGGCGGACGACCCCCTTCGCAAGCCAGGCACCCTGTGGCGGCGCTCACGAGCATCGGTGCCGGCACCACCGGCACCGCCAGCACGCGCGTGGATCTTGCTTGATTCCGCTTCCGGAGATGTGCTAGCAGCGTCCAATGCCCGTAAACGGCTGCCGCCTGCGAGCACGCTGAAGACTCTGACTGCCGTCACGTTGATGCCGCGGCTCAACCCATCCGAGGTCTACACAGCGACCACAGCCGATGTCGGAATCGAGGGCAGCGGCGCCGGTTTGGTGCGTGGCGGCACTTACACAGTCGAGCAGCTGTTCATCGGCTTGCTGCTACCTAGCGGAAACGACGCTGCGGTCGCTCTCACACATGCATACCACCCCAGCACCAGCCGCGCCATCACGTTGATGAACACATCAGCGAAGCGGCTTGGAGCGCTACACACGGTGGTGCGCAACCCGCACGGGCTGCCCAACGACGAGCAAGTGACCACGGTTGCCGACATGGCACTGATCGGAAATGCAGCGATTCACCTGCGCCAATTTCGCAAAGTTGCGCATCTGAAGACTTACCAATTCCCCAGCACGATGCCGAAGCCCGGCAAGCCGCGCGGCAGCTACCAGCTGCAGAACGAGAACCCGCTCATCAAACATGGCGTCAAGGGCACCCTGGGCGGTAAGACCGGATACACACGCAAGGCACTGCGAACCTATTGGGGTGCAGTCAAGCGCGGCAATCGCACGCTCGTCATCGTCATGTTCGGATACGTCGGTCCGACTTACAACTACGCCAACTCGCTGCTGAACTGGGGATTTGCCCACGCGGACGACCTCAAACCTGTTGGCCACCTGCCGACCCAGATTGGCAACCAATGGCAAAGCGAGGCAGTCCCTGCCGCAACGGCTGCTCTCGTGAATGCGAGCGCACCCGCCCCCGTTGTGTCCACGCCCTCGGCCCTGGCGACGACTCGACCCGCGTCAAGGGCGGAGTTTCTGAGCACCCTCGATAGCCATGCTCGACAGGCGACCACATGGGTGCTGTTCATCCTGCCCGTCGCAATCCTCGCGCGCCGAGCAATTCGTCACCGCAACGTTGGACTGTGATCAATCATCTCTGGTGACTCGAGGGGGGGGTGACCAGCGGTCCCGCTGGTACCGCGCCAGCACCTCGCAACGCGATCCGCACACATTCCCAGGCTTCGTCTTGGCAACCGAGATCTCGGAAGATCTGCGCCAATCGCTCCCACGGCTCCGCAAACTGCGTCGCCCGGTACATCCCGTCAATAGCCGGTCGGATCTGACTCTTCACTCTGCGTGCCTGCGCAATCGCCGAGTCCTTGTCGCCAAGCATCGCGAAAGCGCGGGAACGTACCATCGCCGACCAACTCACATCGGCGCCCGGCTTTACTTCGTCCAGATAGTTGGCATGGTTCAGCGCAGCAGTTGGGTCACCGTCGGCCAATGCCAATTCCGCTGACAGCAGCCACATAGCCGCCGTAACGCGATTCGACGCGTTTCCAACGACAGCATTCTTCATGCTTTCGACGATGGCGCGGCAGCGCTCGATGCCTGAATCTGGGTCGTATCTGAATCTGAACGCGGCCGCTTCAGCGCGCATCATCAGCAGCGCGTCAGCACGCCACAATTCCTGGATCAGAGCAATCGCTCGCTCGCTAAAACGCACCGCCCCAACCAAATCCCCGTCGGCCAGCGAGCGCTCGCGCAAGGCCCACCAGGACACCGCTCGCTCTCTTAGCTCTGGCAGCGTGCGGATGTTCTCCGTGAAGTCCTCGATTGCGTCAAGCAGGGCCACTGCCTGGGGCCGTTGATGCGCCTGCACATGTGCACGCGCCTTTACCAACTTCGCGAAAGTCAGAAGCATTGATGTGTCACTGCGGTGTTCCAATTCCGAAATCAGCGCCTCAAGATTTGAAATTGAACTTCCGGTCTCACCAACCTTCATCAACGCAGCGGCAAGGAACACCTGAATCGCCAATTCCCAGTGCGGCATGCTCTCGAAGATCGGGTCGCGCAACAGGTCAATCGCCGTGTCTAACGCTTCGACATCCCGGTGCTCACGCAATTGGATGTGCGACAACGACCAACGGGCGTCGATCTGAACTGAGCTTGGTGCTGTCGCCAAAGCCATGAAATGCATCTCCGCGTCCACGGCATTGCCTTCGACGTCGGCCCAAATTGCTGCGTGGAGTCGGCAAACATCTTGTAGTTCGATTGCTTCGTCGCTACGGCGCTGCACATCGGCTTCATCCAGCCCGAGCCGATGAGCAAGTTGCTTGAGAATCGCAGGGGTGGGAGTTCGCTGGCCCTGCTCGATCATCGAGAGGTAGCCGATGGAGACGATTCCTGCAGCAACATCGGCCAAACGCATGCCAGCGTCCAATCGAGCTTGCCGCAATCGGGCACCCACGGAAAGCCGACGTGCGCCTAGCGCCAGCGGGTCGCCCACGCGATTGCCGGACATCAGTTGCCCAACGTCCATGCGATATCGCCGGGCATGAACTCAGGGGTGACTTCCTGCGGGCGCACCTCCGCCACATCAATTGCGTGAGTTGCCCATCGCCAAGCCAGGTCAATTTCCCCACACTGCCACGCCAGTTCCGCGAGAGCAGCCCAGATGGTCGCATCGGTGCTCGCAGCCACCAGCAATGACACTTCGTCCGCCGCTGTCTTCGCCGCGGCTAGTGCTTCACCGGGCTGATCAAGCAGTACATGACATTGCGCGCGGGTGACTGCCATCCAAACATCCGCCATCGGACACCTGCACTTCTCAGTGCCGACCTTCGATGCCCACTCCAAAGCGCCGAGCGCATCGCCGAGGATCAACGATGTTCGCGCCAGGGTTGCATTTATCGCGCACATGACCATGTCGCTGACACGTTCGTGGAACACTGCTCGAAACCGCAGCAGGCGCTTGGATGACTCATCGATCAATCGCACACCGTGGCCGGAACTATTGATCACCTCGGCCCGCTGAACCTCAGCCAGACACCTCAGGTCAATCGGGACTGCGCGTGCGCGGTCGCAAGCAACATCCATCTGGTCCAAAGCTTCGTCGACCTGGCCCCGCATTCGAAACGCGGCAGCCGTGACCATCAGCAATTCAACTTGCTCGACCGTCACCATCGGCGCACCTTGGGTGACCCTGTCGTGGGCACTGACGCCGGCTGAGATCCGCCTGCCGTCGAAGAACTCGCGTTGCTCGCGCGTGCACCAGGCCCATCCGCGATTGCGCAACGCCAAGAGCTCCATTTGCCCGAATGTACTTGCTTTCAACCCACGCTTGCTATTACCTGCATAGGAGTCAAGCGACAAACATGTTTCACATTGCAGTGAAACCTCTTCGTGTGCAGGGCGGGGGACTGCACACGATCGGACTTCACAAGCCGTCTCCCCTTCTCGGGGTTCAACCCTTCAGCAAATGCGCAGCCAACCGCAGCCAACAACCATCGCGACCGCGCAGGTAGCTGCTGACTTCCGTAACCTCCCACGTCGCCTCGTAATCACTCAATGCCTGCGCCGCGGCATCCAGCACCGCCGCCGGCAGATGCATTGCAAGCGTGATGTGCGGAACATATGGATGCAACGGAGGAGCCGGCGAAACAGCGGGCAAGAGTCGGTCGTGCAATTCGCCCAGGTGCTCGCTTCCGTCACCAACGGCCAAATACACAACCGGCGACACCGGCCGGAAACTCTCGACGCCTGCGGTTGCAACATGGAATCGCGGCATAGCCGCGCACAGCGAGTCGATGTCGGCGAGGATTTCATCCAGCTGTCCCGATGGCACAGTCACCGGCGCCACGATCGTGATGTGGGTCGGCATGTGATCCGCAAAGTTGTCGCCGAACCCCAACCGCCACTGCTGCAGGTCGTCCCCCCACGGCTGCGGGACCTCGACCACGATGCCGAGCACCACCGAGCCCTCTTGCCGCAGGCTCGACACCGCGGCGGCAGCCGGATCAGGCGCGGACGAAGCCAACTCGCTCATAAACCTTCGCCAACATCGGCGCCGCAACGGCCTGAGCCTTCTGTGCACCGGCTGCCATGAGTCGCTCCAACTCCGCGCGGTCGGCAAGCAGCTCGTTTGTGCGGGCGGCGAAACCCTGGGCGTAGTCAGCGACTGCTTCTGCGGTGCGTGATTTCAAGTCGCCGTATCCCTTGCCTGCCAAATCGCTCTCGCACTTCTCAACGCTGTCACCGGTGAACGCGCCAAGGATCGTCAGCAAATTGGAGACGCCGGGCTTGGTGTCCAAGTCGTAGCGAATCTCAGTCTCGCTGTCGGTGACAGCCGATTTGATCTTCTTCGTCGTCACCTTGGGGTCGTCCAACAGGAACGCGCAACCACCGGGCAGCGACTTACTCATCTTGGCGGTCGGATCCTGCAGATCGAGGATCTTCGCCACGCCTTTCATCACGCGCGTCTTCGGCACGACGAAGGTCTGCCCGAAGCGGGAGTTGAATCTCTCGGCAAGGTCGCGACTCAACTCCAGGTGCTGGCGCTGGTCCTCCCCCACCGGCACTTCATCTGCTGCATACAAAAGGATGTCGGCAGCTTGCAAAATCGGGTAGGTGAACAGACCCACTGAGGCGCTGCCCGAGCCTTCTTTGGCGGTCTTGTCTTTGAACTGGGTCATTCGGCTGGCCTCGCCCATGCCCGTGATGCAGCCCAGCACCCACTGCAACTGCGCGTGCTCAGGCACTTGGCTCTGCACGAACAAGCTGGACTTGGACGGATCCAGACCCGCCGCCATCAACTGCGCAAACGAGCTCAGCGTCCGCTGGTGCAACACGGCCGGGTCGTGCGGAACGGTGATGGCGTGCAAGTCGACGATCGCGAAGAAGCAGTCGGCTTGAGCTTGCAAGTCGACCCATTGGTTCAGCGCGCCGAGGATGTTGCCGATGTGGAATGAATCGGCGGTCGGCTGGATGCCGGAGAGAACCCGCGGTTGCGCTGTCATAGCGCTAGTTTTGCAGAGGTTCGGTGGTCACTCGCACACGGGAGATGCGCCGTCCATCGAGCTCGACGACCTCGAAGTCGGCGCCGTCTTCGCTGACCACATCACCGAGCACCGGCAGACGGCCGATCCGAGCGACCATGAAACCGGCGACTGTCTCATACGGGCCATCGGGCACTTCGACACCGTGGTCGGCGGCCAGATCCTCGATGTTCATCAAACCATCGACGACCACCACGCCGGCGACACTGGTGTCTTCTGACTCATCGGTGTCGTACTCATCGCGGATATCGCCGATGAGCTCTTCAACCAAGTCTTCCAAGGTGATGATGCCGGCGGTTCCGTTGTATTCATCGACGACGATCGCCATATGCGCGTTGTTGCGTCTCATGTCCGAGAGAGTCGGGATCACCAATTTGGTGCCGGGATAGCGGCGGATGAGGCGAGCCAACTCCCCCACGCGGATCGAGCGCTCGGCCATGTCGGGGGCGAGGATGTCGCGGACATGGATGAAGCCGACGATGTCGTCAGTGGTTCCGCGCGAGACGGGGTATCGAGAGTGCGGCAGGTCGGTGACGGCTTTCGCGGCCTTGAACAGCGGCATCTCCGCATCTAGGAACACGACTTCCGTGCGCGGGATCATCACTTCCCGCAATTCCTTATCGCTGGACTCGAACACATCGTCGATCAGGTCGCGCTCTTCGACGGTCAGGTCCTCGTGCGTCGCCACCAGTCCGCGCAGTTCCTCACCGCTGATGGCTTCCCTGGATGCGCCAGGGTCGCCACCGAGCAGTCGGACGAAGACATCCGTGGATTTCGACAACAACCAAACAAACGGCCGGAACGCGCGCGCGACGCCATCCAATGGCGAGGCAAGCAGCAGCGAAACATTCTCTGCCCGCTGCAGAGCAATGCGCTTAGGCACCAACTCGCCGAAGACCAGCGTCAGGTAGCCGGTCACCAGTGTGATCACCAGGAATGCGAACAAACGCGCGCCGGGGATACCGTGCAGTTCGAACCACGGCTCGATCACTGGCACTAATCGCTCGGCGCCGAATGCTCCCGAGAAGATTCCCATCAATGTGACGCCGACCTGAGCGGCAGCCAGGAACCGGTTGGGGTCGGCATTCAGTCGCACAATCGCCGCGGCACCGCGGCGCTTGGACTCGGCGAGTCGGCGTATCTGCCCGGGCCGCAGCGAGACCAATGCCATCTCAGCGGCGACAAACAACCCGCCCAGCAGGGTGACCAGCGCGAGGACGCCGAGCGTGGACCAGATCTGATTCACGAGAGTGATCGTTGCAGACGTTCATCCACCGCGGCGAGGAATTCCTCCGTGGTGAGCCACGCCGTGTCGGGGCCGACGAGCATCGCCAGGTCTTTGGTCATCTGGCCGGATTCGACCGTGGAAATGCAGACCTGCTCCAGAGTGTTTGCGAATCCGATCAGGGCGTCGTTGCCGTCTAGTTTGCCGCGGTGGGCCAATCCGCGCGTCCACGCGAAGATGGATGCGATCGGGTTGGTGCTGGTCGGCTTGCCTTGCTGGTGCATGCGGTAGTGGCGGGTCACCGTGCCATGCGCGGCTTCGGCTTCAACAGTGCGACCGTCCGGCGTCATCAGCACCGAGGTCATAAGGCCCAATGAACCGAACCCTTGGGCG
>JBEHCB010000115.1:0-2553 GCA_041192885.1 Actinomycetota bacterium | reverse complement strand
CGTCTTGGTTATCGACACATCCGTTGCCACGGGCACCGTGACGGTGTCACTGGCCGTGGCAGTTCGATCGCCGCCGCTGGCGACTTCGTACTCGGCGGTGGCCGTGTTAACCAAAGTGGTGCCGCTGGCGGTTTCGAGCAACGCTGTTTCGAAGGTGAATCGGGCCGTTTCACCCGGGTTCAACCTGCCCGCGATCTTCGTCTCACCGAAAGGCACGACGCGCACTCGGGTTCCGTCACTGCTGCCAGCATCCGCGTCTGCCGCGTCAGTCAACGCACCAGCTCTTGGACCGGTGTCCATTGCCAACGAGCGCGACCCATACGTCGTGCGCGCTGGAATCGGGTCGATGATGACCAGATTCGTCGCGGGGCTTCCGCCTTTGTTGGTGGCGCTCACAGTCCACCGAACCCGATCACCGGGCGCGCCGGCACCGATGACCTCGCCGGACTTGCGCAACTCGATGCATGCATCGTTGCCGAAGGTGATGTCGTCGAGAAAGTTGCCGACACTGGGTCCGCCGGCTGCAGACACGGCTTCGAATTGAAAACGTGTTTGGCTTTGCCCAGCCGGAACCGTGTACTCGCCGTTATGCCGCCCCCAGGCGCGGTTGCCATCTGAAATCTGGGCAACTTCCCTTAATTGACCATGTGGTGGGCCGATGAGAACGCGCATAACGTCGACGCCGTTGCGGCCGCGGTGCGCAAGCGACCAGTGGATCGTCATGCCGGGGCGTGTGGCTAGGTCCTGGTAAAGCGCCGAAGGCTCATTGGCATTCAACTCGGCGAATTGAGTGCCGGCGAACGCCATCACCCCTTGGAAACCTGAGACCCACAGTTCAACAGCACGGTCAGAAGCTGTTGTGGACCATCCGGGCAACAACGAGTGATTGAAAATCCGGTAGCCGCTGCCGATGGATGGTTGTTCAAAACCGGAATTCATCAACGCGACAGCACCCGTATCGCAGACGCTTGATGCCGCTTTCATGGCTGCGGGGATGGCGCGTGCTGCGAACTCTGCGCCGGGCGAGGCCGCAGCGGCCGCGGGAACAGCGACTCCGGCTCCACCAAACAAGAGCCCGGCTGCCACGGCGACGACAAGCGTGCGGTGTGCTGCTCCAGGAACTTGATTGCGCGACACGGCGCTGCCGGTTGACATGTCATGTTGACGCTTCATGCCGGCCTCCTCGTTCCGTGTTGCGTGCCATTGCGTGCAACTGCTGCGTGCCTGCCGCGGGAGGATGTTCTCCTGCTCAGACAACCGGTGAGTTTATGCGCAATTCCCGCTCACACCGGCGCACCTGGAGTGCGCACATCACAGCCGCGCTGCAGCCAGACGGAATCCTCCACGTCGAAACCGCGCTTCAACCAAAACCCGCGCGCCGATTCATTCGCGGCTTCCGTTTCGAGGAACACGCGGGCCGCGCCTGCAGCCTTGGCAGCAGCCATGACCGCTTCAATCAATGCGCTGCCAAGCCCGCCACCAGGGTGCTCGATGTACATCTCGTCCAGCAGTGCTTCGCGACCGCCAGCCTCGATGGACCAACCCCAGGTGAGGACGGCGTAGCCCGCCACCGAGGTCTCAACTTCGACCACGAGCACCGTGCCGTGGCGGTCGTCCGCCAGCAGCGGTTCGAATGCACTCTTGGCGCGCTCGGGGATCCATTCGGCGTCATCGGCTTCGCAATACAACGCGCCCAAACGAATGAGCGACGCCAGATCGCCGATTTCCGCCCGTCGGATACGGGGATTCCCCTGCATGCGACAACTCTAAATAGGCGACCTCAATAAATCTCGTCGCTGATAGAGCAGATCTCGCGCGGAATCGACTTGCGGTTCGGCGGCTTCCCGCAGGCGGCGGGCACAGACGTCGCCGGGACTGCGAGCCCCTAGTCGCGGGTGAAACCGAAACTCGGCAGCTCCACGCCGTTGCGCTGCGCCCACACCCACGCCACCGTGGTGCCCAAAGTCGCCAGCACGCCGATGCCGATGGCCAGCGCCTTACGGCGCGGAGAGCCATTGGTCACCCCTGCCCGATCCAGAACTCGGCGCACCGGACGCAATGGCCGCTCGAACCAGACAAACTCGCTGGCCAATACGACCAACCCCAGCGCCAGCACCGCCCAGCCCGGTCCGGGCAACACGAGCATCGCTGCACCGGCGACCAGCAAACCTAATCCGACAACTCCGACGACAACCTGCCACACCACGCGCGTGACAGGATGGCGGCGGACGGCGTGACGAGCTTTGCGAGCATGGTGAGTGACCGAACGCTTCCCAGCGGAGTTGGTGGCTGCCTGGGTCTCGGATTGCTGCGCAGAATTCTGCGCTGGATCCTGAGCGGGCTCGTGCATCGCCTCCATACAGCACAGCATAAGAGCCGCTCCCACAGTCTGCGATGCGAAGAACGCAGCACGGCTGAGCAGGTGGCGGGTGTGAAAATCGGACACTGCCGTTGACAGTGCGGTCGCTGACACACTCGCTCTCTTCGAAAAACACGGCTTTGAGGGTGTTCATTTACACGCCTGCCGCTGCCATACTGCGCGGATTGCCAGTA
>JBEHCB010000114.1:0-7458 GCA_041192885.1 Actinomycetota bacterium | reverse complement strand
GGCGATGATGACTCGCTGCGCGTGCACATGCAGAGGGCCATCGGCCGTTTCAAACACCACGGATTCAATGCGATCGCCGTTGATCACCACATCGACACCTCGAGCGCCCTCGAGTGCACGGGCGCCACGGGCAAGTGCGTTGTCACGGATGGCGTTGTCCAGTTTCATCCGCGGACTGGCACCGCCAGTACGGGGCCATTTCCCGCCTGGCCACGGCAACAACAACGTCTGGCCGAAACCGGCCGCTCGCAGGCCCACATTGACTGCACATCGTTCAAGATGCGAATCCAAACCCAGGGCCCGCAGTTCCAAGATCGCGCGCGGCGTCAACCCATCGCCGCACGCCTTGTCTCTGGGGAAGCGCTTTTCGTCGGCAAGCAGCACATCCATGCCGGCCGCTGCACACCACGCAGCGGCAGCTGAGCCTGCAGGTCCGGCGCCGACCACGAGCACATCTGTGCGCAAGGAATCGGCGGCCATATGCGCAATCGTGCCAATGAACGCGCTAGTCAGCACATCGAGGTTCTCAACGCTTGTGTCTATGCACGGACCAAGTCGGGCTGCGAGTCAGTGGACGCGGCTGATCAGTACATGTTCAGCGGACTCCACGCGATCGCGCTCATTGCCGCACGAGCCGAGTGAGTCGGCGAGGGTGAGTGCGTCAGCGACCTCAAGGCGCGAAGCGCTGAGCGCAAGAGCAGCCAACAGCGCAACCGTCACGCGCGCAGCGACAGTCGCCGAGCACTGCACCCCGCCGACGATCCACACGGTCAATGCCCCGGAGGCCAGATGGTGGCGCAGGGGTGAGAGCAGCGGCGGGCTTCCACTCGTATAGTCCGCACCACCTCGCGGGAGCCCGGGATTGCCAGGCTGAGAGGGCGCTCAATCAGCGCCGACCGCACGACCAGCCGGGTCATGCCGGCTGAGCAGAAGGAGCCCAGTTATGGCGCAACCCGTTGAAGCACCGTTGACCTTGTCATCTGACGATGTTCCCAAACTGCACGGCACCCGTGATCAAATCACTCTTTGGGGATCGTTGGGAGTCTCGTTGTTGATCCCAGCGACAGCGGTCTTCGTCATTCGTCCCGGTGATGGTGCGCCGTTGAGCATCGCCGCTGCTGTCACTGTGGTGGTCCTCGGCAGCATTCTCGGGTCGGCGTTGCTGGGGGCTGCCGCCGTTGCATCAACCAAGACCGGTGCTTCATCGATGCTGTTGCTGCGGGGGTTGCTGGGCCGACGACTGTCGTATGTGCCGACGCTTTTGAACATCGCCCAGTGCTTCGGCTGGGCGACGCTTGAGATATTCGTGATCGCCGCTGTTGGCACCCGTCTCACAGGCGGTGAAGGTCGCTTGTGGTGGACCTTGGCTGCCGCGGTCATCGCAGGGCTTTTGGCTGTGCGTCCGATTCGTACCGCAGCGCTCGTTCGGCGTTACTTGGCATGGGTGGTGCTCGCAGCGACTGCGTATCTGTTGTACGCGGTGCTCGCCAATGGAATCAAGGCGTCAGCTGATGGCTCGTGGCATCAGTTCTGGCTCGCATTCGACATCGTGGTGGCGATGCCGGTGAGTTGGGCCGTGTTGGCGGGCGATTGGGCGCGGCACTCCCACAGCACCCGCTCGACATTCATCGGCGTCGGCACGGGCTATGCCGCGGCCTCGATGCTGTGCTTCTTGATCGGCGTCTTTGCCGTCTTTTCATCTGGCGACTTTGCGGCCGCGTACACCCCAAGCGCCTTCTTGAGTGGGTTGATGGCGGTGCCAATCGGAGGGCTGGCCCTGGTGGCGCTCGCGGTCGATGAAATCGACGAAGCCTTCGCCAACATCTATTCCACCGCCGTGAGCGTTCAGAACCTGCAGCCGCGAATTGATCGCCGACTGGCTGCTGTGGCGATCACTGCCGGCGCCGCAGTTTGCGCGCTTGTGATCAACATCGAGGCGTATGAGTCATTCTTACTGATCATCGGCGCTGTGTTCGTGCCTCTGACAGTGGTGCTGTTAACGGAGTGGTTTGTCGGCGCGGCGCTGCACAAACAGGCTGGCGATCAGCGAATAACTCCGTGGCAACCACAACCGCGCAGGTGGCTTTTCGCGCTGCCGTGGCTGATCGGCGTAGTCGTCTATAGCCGCATGAGCCCTGGCACCGCTCCCGGTTGGTCAGATGGATGGCGTTGGTTTGCTGAAAGTTCGGGCCAGTGGCCGAGCATCGCCGGATCGGCGACGCTGACGTGCATCTTCGCCACGGTCTTATCCACGTTGATTGTGAGCGTGCTGCATCGCCGATTGACTGCCATCGCTGGTTAGCCTTGCAGCCGTGAGCGAGCAGACTGTCGCCGTTGTTGGCATGCGTGAACCGTGTCCGTGCGGTTCCGGCAAGCGCTACAAGAATTGCCACGGTCGCGACGGCCAACGCCAGTCATCGGCTTTTGTGAGCCGCCCATTTGAGGGTTTGGCCTGCGAAGCGCAATTAGTGATGCTGGCGGAGTTCCTGGCTTCGGCAACCGCACCGTTGCCGCTCGCCAAGTCACAGAAGACTGTGCCATCGGGCGTCAAGGTGACGGCTGCGACGTTGCTTCCAAACGCATTCCGAGGAATCCGGGTAAGTGGCAAATCGATGTTTCTCGGGTTGCAGAACACTTTTAATTCGGGCGATCGTTCACGCGATGCTGCCGATGCCATAGAAATCTTGGCCGATGCAGGACCGCAGGAGTACGCCGACTGTCAGTCTGCTGTCGAACCCGGAGACCGACTTAACGAAATCATCGCCGCAGATCAATTGCTCAACGTGACAGTGCATGAAGATTTTGAATGGTGGCATCAGACCGGTGTTGTAGACGGCTTTGAAGTTGAGGACTTGGAAGACCTCAACTCATCGGTCATCGCTGCAGATCCAATCGAAGGCGTGCCGGCGGCGTACTTGGTGCACCTTCCGCAGCGCCCGCAGATCCGCCTGGCGCTTCCTTACCCCGAGGAAGCTTCCACAGACGCATATGCGCGCCTTACTGTTGCAAAGGCTGAGGGCCTGGGTGACGGCACGAAGTTGTTAGGCAACTTCCGAGCTCATGGGATCTTGGTAAGTGTTTGGGACATCGCCACGGAGGATGCGAGCCACATGGTGGCGCCAGTCCAGCGGTTCCTCCAACGATTCAGTGAAACGGTTGCAAGTACTGCCGCATTGACCAGCGATGAACGGCGCGCGCGCCAATCAGTGGTGGCCAAGCACGTGACCATCCGGAAGTAATCCACAGCGCTGGCGGGGATGCACCAAATACCGTACACGTGCGACACCACCTGTCCCCAAACCTTCAAAGTTCGCTAGTGTTATATGCGTCTGGGCACTGTCGCATCCCCCGTCGATGGTGCCCAGACCCTTGCTTAATGCAGCCGATCTTTACGCCCACCGCCGTTCGCATCCTGGTGCTACTAACGCGACCACCGTGCGCCCTATTGGTCATCGCTGGCCTTCCTCAAACTGACTGGCCGATGTAACGTTCTTCGAGGCAGGGAACAGCGTGCGCTGTCGGTTGCATGCGAACCTCACCGACTGCCGTCACTAATGTGTGCCCGTGCCATCCGTGGTTCATCTCAACGCGACAGCGACAGCTGTATCAGCGGACCGCGTCCAGATTCTCTGGCTCGTGGCCCCGACCCTTGTCGCCCTAGCCGCAGTAGCGATCGCAGTTTGGTCCCTTCGAGTGGTCAACCGATTGCAAACCACCACCGATGTGTTGCAGCAAGGTGATGCTGGAGTCTCCATCGCAGATGCATTAGCAGCACGAACAACGGATATAGCGAACTTGCGCTCAGCTGCCGTCGAAATCGCTGACTTGCTGGATGTGACTCGACAAGAGCTCTCATCTGCGCTGCGTCACACAGCCGTTGTGCGTTACGACGCCTTCGGTGACATGGGTGGTCGCATGTCTTTTTCAGCAGCCATGTTGGATGATCATGGCGATGGGTTGCTGATCACCAGCATCCACGGACGTTCCGAAACGCGAACATACTTAAAGAGCGTTACAGACAGCGCAGCAGAGCAACTTTCACCGGAGGAGAGCGAAGCCATCGATCGCGCATCTGGTCGGCGCAAGTAAGCAGCTGGCTGATGACAACTGTGCTCGTCCTCGGGTCAGGAGCCCGCGAGCATGCAATTGTGCGCTCTCTTGCTGGCGACGCTCGCGTGCTCGATCTGCACGCTGCGCCGGGAAATCCCGGTATCGCAACCCTGGCTTCTTGCCACACCATCGACATCAACAAACCCACGCAAGTTGTCGACCTTGCGACAACCCTGAAATGCGACTTGGTGGTTGTCGGGCCGGAAGTTCCTTTGACTTTTGGCGTCGCTGACGCACTTCGCAAAGCCGGTGTGACGTGCTTCGGCCCTGATGCGGCCGCTGCGCAGATTGAAGCAAGCAAAGCGTTTGCGAAAGATGTGATGAACGCCGCCCAAGTGCCGACCGCGGCCGCTCACGTGTGCATCACCATGGACGAGGTTCGCGCGGCTCTCGATGCCGTCGCCCGCCCAGGCATCCCTTTTGTGGTTAAGGACGATTCGCTTGCTGCGGGCAAGGGCGTCGTGGTAACTACCAGCCGCGACGAAGCAATCGAACACGCGCAGTCAGTGCTCGCTGTCGGTGACGCGCATGCCTCGGTGTTGATTGAGGAGTACCTCGACGGCCCTGAAGTTTCGCTGTTCTATTTGAGTGACGGAACCAATGTGCGAGCGTTGTTGCCGGCCACCGACTTCAAGCGATTGTCGGACAATGATGAAGGACCAAATACCGGCGGCATGGGCGCTTACAGCCCGCTGCCTTGGGCGCCCGAAGACTTGGTTGAGGTTGTCACCGAGACCGTGGCACAGCCGACAGTGGACGAGATGCGCCGACGGGGAACTCCGTTTGTCGGGCTCTTGTATGCCGGATTGGCACTGACGAGTCGCGGCATCAAGGTAGTCGAGTTCAATGCGCGGTTCGGGGACCCGGAAACTCAAGCCGTGCTCGCGATGTTGGACACCCCGCTGTTGGACCTGCTGACGGCGGCAGCCACGGGACAGCTTGCAGACTTGCCCCAGATTCGCTGGAAACAAGGCGCGGCTGTGTGCGTCGTACTGGCCTGCGACGGGTACCCACAGAACCCTCGAAAAGGCGACGAGATCCGCATCAAAGCTGCTGAGAACAGCGGAGACACCGCATGGCTGCTCCACGCGGGCACCGCGAATGTTGATGGCCGGCTAGTCACTGCCGGCGGTCGAGTGATGTCGGTGGTCGCTTGTGGCGAAGATCTAGCGCAAGCGCGCAAACGTGCTTATGAGCTCGCGGCTACGGTCACATTCGCAGGAATTTGCCTGCGCAGCGACATTGCCCTTGCAGCGACGCTGAGCTGACGGGCATACGGCAGACTTAGCACGTGGATGCACCGCAAGTGGCCAATGTGCTGGCGATGCGTTACGCCAGCGCCGACATGCTCAACCTGTGGTCGGCTCAGCAGAAGATCCGCTTCGAGCGGGCGTTGTGGATCGCGGTTCTGAAGGCCCAACGCGATGCCGGACTGGACATCGCGACCACCGCCATAACTGCTTACGAAGCAGTTACTGACGAAGTGAATCTGGCCAGCATCGCCGAGCGCGAGCGAGCCACTCGACACGATGTGAAAGCGCGCATTGAGGAGTTCAACGCGCTCGCTGGTCACGAACTGATCCATGTGGGCATGACTTCGCGCGATTTGACCGAGAACATCGAGCAGTTCCAGATTCACCGCAGCTTGGAACTAGTGCGTGATCGGATTGTTGCCGCGCTGGCTCGCCTTGCGCGGTTGGCAGAGCGCTATGCGGACACTCCCATCACTGGCCGCAGCCACAATGTTCCTGCGCAAGTGACGACCATCGGCAAAAGGTTCGCCTCGTGCGCCGAAGAGATGCTGATCGCTTACCAAAGACTCAGTGACTTGATTGCCCGTTACCCACTGCGCGGCATCAAAGGCCCAGTAGGCACATCGCAGGACATGCTTGACTTGCTCGGCACCGCCGATGCGGTGGCACAGTTCGAGCAACAAGTGGCTGCTCACCTCGGCTTCGACCACGTGTTTGCCAGCGTCGGCCAGGTGTATCCGCGGTCACTTGATTTCGATGTCGTCAGCGCCCTGTCGCAAGTTGCAGCCGCACCATCGTCTCTGGCGACGACCATGCGGTTGATGTCGGGCCAGGGTCTGTTCAGCGAAGGCTTCGCCGACGGCCAAGTTGGATCAAGTGCGATGCCGCACAAGATGAACGCCCGCTCATGCGAACGCATCAACGGTTTCGCCGCCATCTTGCGCGGGCATGTGACGATGGTTGGCGAACTTGCCGGCGAGCAGTGGAATGAAGGCGACGTGTCGTGCTCGGTGGTGCGCCGAGTGGCATTGCCCGATTCGTTCTATGCCATCGACGGGCTTTTCCAAACATTTCTGACTGTGTTGGACGAGTGTTCGTTCCTCGATTCAGCGGTTGCCGCAGAGCTTGAGCAGAACTTGCCGTTCCTGGCAACAACCGCATTGCTCATGGCCGCTGTGAAGACCGGCATGGGTCGCGAGAGCGCGCATGCCTTGATCAAGAAGCACTCGTTGGCTGCCGTTGCACATGTCCGAAGCGGTGGCGCAGGAAACCCCTTGCTGGACAGCCTGGCTGCGGATCCGGAATTCCCATTGGCTGCACAGGAGCTTGCGGCGCTGGTGGCAAACCCGCTGCAATTCGCCGGTGCTGCGTCCGCACAAGCCCGTGCAGTTGCATCGCTAGTTGATGAGGTGTGCAAGAAGCACCCGGGTGCGTCTGCTTACAAACCGCAGCCGATTCTTTAAGCCACATCAGCAGGTACGGCGAGGGAGCAGGCGCGCAATGAATGTCGAGATGCCTCGCGAGGACTACGAACTGCCGGCCGGATATGTGCATGTACATTCCGGCAAAGTCCGCGACCTATGGCAGAGCCCCGACGGAAATTTGTTGGTTGTAGCCAGCGATCGAATCTCCGCATATGACTGGGTGCTGCCTACCACCATCCCAGACAAGGGTCGAGTGCTGACGGCGCTGTCGCTGTGGTGGTTCGAGCGACTCGAGTCGATCGTGCCTAACCATGTCATCAGCACCGAGGTGCCGATAGGTGTTGCCGGCCGAGCGATGGTCTGCACCCCGCTGATCATGTTCCCCGTTGAATGCGTGGCCCGAGGGTATCTGGACGGCTCTGGCTGGGCTGAATACCAACTAACCAGCAGCGTGTGCGGTGTTCAGTTGCCCGATGGCCTGAAACAGGGATCCAAGTTGCTGCAGCCGATATTCACTCCCGCCACCAAAGCAGAAGTCGGCGAGCATGATGAGAACATCGACTTCCAGCACATGAGCAACTTGCTAGGCACCGAAACGGCGGCTGAGTTGCAACAACTGACCTTGAGCGTCTACTCCACCGCGGCCCAGATCGCAGCTGAACGCGGGGTGC
>JBEHCB010000113.1:0-6780 GCA_041192885.1 Actinomycetota bacterium | reverse complement strand
TTGCCTGCCAACGTGAAGCCTGCATAGGCCGGGGTCGCAAACACTGTGCTCGCTGCCGGCGCAATCTCGAAGGGCAATCCAGCTTTGTGGATGGCGGCCACCTCAGACACGACAGAAGCATCAAGAGCAGCGTCGCCTGCCAGCAGACGCACCACGCGCACGCCTGACTTCGATGCATCCGCCACCAGGCGGGCGCGAGCCGCGGGAGTCAGAGCAGCACCGGCCTCATCAACTGCGAAAGAAACCTGCGCGGCTTGCGAAACATAAGCATTGACCACCGCAGCAGCATCTGCATCAGCGATGACAACCTGAGCCGAGCGCAGAAGGTCTACAGCGCGCACACTCAGCAACTCCAGATCGCCGGGGCCGGCCGACACGAACGCGACCAGGCCAGGGGCAACCTTCGGGGATTTCGCGGGCATGGGTTCCTCTCAAGCGCCCCGCGCTGCTGGCGCCGCCGATGTCGTGGCGGCGGGTTCGGGCGCGCAGCGCGGAATTACGGGTTCTGGTGTCGGTTTGGGTAGCTGCGCCGGGACGGGCATGCCCGGCTTTCAGACACGGGCAAGGGTAAAGGTTTGCGGCGAAATCAACAAAACGAGCGAAACGCGCCGCTGACGCAGCGCCCGAACATGGGTTTCTGCGCGTGCTGCGGGGGCGATCAGCCGTTCAGCGCCGCTCGCAGCCGCTGCGGATCCACTCGCAGATAGTCGTGCCGACGGCCGTCGACGAAGATCACCGGGATGTCGTAGTAGTAAGCATCGGCCAACTCCGGCTGGTCCGTTGCATCTACCTGCGCCCAAGAGACACCTTCATCGACGCAAATTTGGGACACCACCGCCACCGCGTCGGCGCAGAGTTGGCAACCAGGTTTGGTCACCACCACCACACGCGCATCAGCATTCGGAATCGGATCAGTCACGTGCACATCCTGCCCCTAGGCTCGCTGCCGTGACGACGCCGACAGACACACGCCCGGGTGCGGCGTTCTTCGACGTCGACAACACGATCGTCCGCGGCGCCAGCTTGTTCCACATCGCGCGGGGCTTCAAGTCGCGCGGTTACCTCAAAATCCGCGACTTGCTGGGATTCATCTGGAAACAGCTGAAGTTCATCACCTCCGGCCAAGAGAACCTGTCCGACATGAGTTCCGTGCAAGCGTCAGCACTTGCCTTGGTCGCCGGGCACACGCGGGAATCGGTCAGCCGCGATGCTGAAGAGATTTTTGACGAGCGGCTTGCGCACAAGTTGTGGCACGAGGTCCTGGAACTGGCTCTCGAGCACCGAGCCCAAGGCCGGGATGTGTATTTAGTGACTGCGACACCGATGGAAGTCGCGAGCATCATCGCCCGGCGATTGGGTCTAAACGGCGCACTCGGCACGAAAACCGAGATTGCCGACGGGGTCTACACCGGGAGATTGAACGGCCGCCCGCTGCACGGCCCCGAGAAAGCACTAGCAGTGCGCGAATTAGCCACCCGGGAAGGCATCTCGTTGGCGCGATCACACGCGTACAGCGACTCGATCAACGATCTGCCGTTGTTGACGATGGTGGGTAACCCGAATGCAGTGAACCCAGATCGCAAGCTCCGCCGGTTCGCGAAAGCTCACGGTTGGCAGGTCTACGACTTCCGCCGCCGGCGTTCCCCCGCGCGGTGGACAAGCACCACTTTGGTGATTTTCGCAGTGCTCGCAGCCGCCGCAGCGGTGCTGGCTGTGATGTGGATGGTCAAGTAACCGGACAACTGCCGCTGAAGCGGCGGCCAGTTACTTCTTATTGCGACGCTGGATGCGAGTCTTCTTAAGCAGCTTGCGGTGCTTCTTCTTTGCCATCCGCTTGCGGCGCTTCTTGATTACTGAACCCATCGCGAACCTCTTCTTGAATGCCGACTGCCTCGCTTCATGCGCGGCTGTCTGCTACGCACTGCCCTGAACACTCCCGTCACGCGGACCCGCGCACAACCACAACGAGGAGTCCTTCATCGGGAATCCGAGGTGGTGCGGGTGCGGTTCACAGGTGCGCCGGGCGCGTCGCGGGAGTCTAGCGAGTCACGGTCACCGCACCCGAGCGGGCGGTGACGTCTCGGTACGGCTGCATGAGGGCAGCCACGTGGGTGCCAAATCAGGACTTGGAAGTCAGCGAACGCAAGAACAGGGCCAAATTCGCCGGCTTCTCGGCCATCCGACGCATCATGTACCCGTACCAGTCGGAGCCGTACGGCACATAAACGCGGACTCGGTGGCCGTCCTCGACCAACCGACGCTGTTCAGCGGGGCGGACTCCGTGCAGCATCTGGAATTCATACGTGTCAGCAGTGCGGCGCTGTCTGGCTATCAATGAGCTGGCGATGTCGATCATCCGCGGATCATGAGTTGCAATAAGCGCCTTCGCCGGTGACTCCAGCAGGGCGCGCAGGCACCTGACGTAGTTCCTGTCCACCTCAGCCCGCGACGAGAACGCAACATCGACTGGCTCGTTGTATGCACCCTTGCACAACCGCACTCGCGAACCTTCACTGGAAACAGCGGCGATGTCGGCTTCGGTGCGGCGCAGGTAAGCCTGCAGAACCACGCCTAGCCAAGGAAACTCCGCACGCAGGTGGCGAGCGATGTCCAGCGTCGCGTTCGTGGTGGTGTGGTCTTCCATATCCAAAGTGACTGTGGTGCCGACAGCAGCTGCGCGCTCGCAGATTGTTCGCGCGTTCGCCAAGGCGATGTCGTAGCCGTTATTCGGCAATGCCTGCCCGACTGCGGACAACTTCACCGAAACTTCGACATGGGAAGCCAAGCCGTTATCTGCGACAGCATCGAGCAGTTCGAGGTAGTCGCTCACCGTTTTGGCAGCATCCTCGTCGTTCAGTACATCCTCGCCCAACCGGTCCACCGTCGACAGCAAGCCCTGATCTGCCAGCTCGCGAGTGGTGGCAATGGCGGCGGCAACAGTTTCACCAGCAACGAACCTGGTGACGACATCTCGAGTGACAGGTGCTTGCGCAACGACATCGCGCAGCTTGTTGTTACGGCTGGCAGCAAGGATCAGGCTTCTCACCGGCGAGGTTGGCACGTCGCCGAGCGTAATGCCACATTCGCAGCCGCGGCGATGCGAGTCACAGCGGTGGCGATCATTGAAAGCGCGTGGAGTTGGTCACCTGCAAACTCCGTCCACACTGGGCATCCGATGCCGTACGCTGCCCGACATGGCCGAAGTGGAACTCGACTTCCCACGTCAGTGGGTCGAGTTTCCGGATCCAAAGAACCCGACCAACCAGTTCTTCCGTTGCGACCTCACCTGGTTGACCTCTCGGTGGTCATGTATTTACGGCAGCGGATGCGAAGGAATCATCAAAGAATCCCCCGACGCCGGCTGTTGCAGTTTGGGAGCGCACTTCAGTGACTCCGACGACCGCAAGCGAGTCACGAAAGCAGCAGCAAAATTGACTGCCGCTGAATGGGAGAAGTTCGACCGCGGCCGTTCCAATCGCTGGCTTCAGCGATCGGACGGCGAGTGGAAGACTCGCATCGTCGACGGAGCTTGCATCTTCTCCAACTCTGCGGAATTCGAGAACGGCATGGGCTGTGCCTTCCACTTGCTGGCCGAGCGCATGGGAGTCCACCCCTTGAAGTTGAAGCCCGACGTGTGTTGGCAGTTGCCCATCCGCCGCGGCTACGAATGGGCCACGCGCGATGACGGCACCAAGGTGCTGTACGTGACCATCAGCGAATTCAGCCGACGCAATTGGGGGGCCGGCGGGCACAGTCTGGATTGGTACTGCACCGGCAACCCGGACGCGCACCACGCAGCCGACCCTGTCTATGTGACCAGCCGCGAGGAATTGGTGGAGCTCATGGGCGAGCCGGCCTACGAAGTCTTGGTCGAGCACTGCCGTGCCCGCGACGAAGTCATCCGAGAAGCAGCCGCGAAGGCTCGTGCCAAGTCGCTGCAAGGAAAGGGTGCGTTGGTGCAGCTGGAGTTGGCGCCGTTCGCGCCGCACCCGGCCGACAACTTCTGACAGCCACCTGCGGGTCGGCTGAGACCCGCGTACATGCACGGCGGATGCTGCCATGTGCCGACAGAAGCTTTCGTAACCCGTGCATGTCCGCGCCAACGCCTAGAGTCCGCGACTATGGCTAAACCAACTCGCGCTGCCGCCTTCACATGCTCTGAATGCGGGTGGCAGACAGCGAAGTGGGTCGGCCGCTGCGGCGAGTGCCAAACCTGGGGAAGCGTGACCGAGCGCAATGCAGCCCAAGCCCCAGCGTTCACTGCCGGCGTCGTCAGCGCACCTGCAGTCCCGATCGCGAGCACCGACATCACAGCCGCTACGGCCCAACCCACCGGCCTCGATGAACTCGACCGCGTCCTCGGAGGCGGCCTAGTCCCCGGCTCGCTTGTGCTGGTTGCAGGTGAACCGGGCATCGGCAAGTCGACTTTGTTGTTGTCCACGCTGGCTGGTTGCTCCAGCAAGGGACAGCGAACCTTGTATGTCACCGGCGAGGAATCGGCCGCACAAGTGCGAGCCCGCGCTGAACGCATTCAAGCCCTGCACGACGATCTTTATTTGGCAGCTGAGACGGATCTGGCATCGGTGCTCGCGCACATCGACGCAGTTCAACCGAAGGTGCTGGTCATCGACTCTGTGCAAACCCTCCAGCACCCGCTGGTGGAAGGCACTGCCGGCGGCGTATCGCAGATTCGCGAAGTGACAGCGGCCCTGATGCGGATTTCCAAGGAACGCGGCATTGCGTGCATCGTCGTTGGCCATGTGACCAAGGAAGGCGCTATCGCGGGTCCGCGAATGTTGGAGCACCTCGTGGATGTCGTTCTTCATATCGAAGGCGACCGGCACACGCGATTGCGGTTGCTGCGGTGCGTGAAGAACCGATTCGGCGCTGCTGACGAGATCGGCTGCTTCGAGTTGACCGATGCCGGAATGTGGGCGGTGGCTGACCCCTCGGGGCTGTTCGTCACGCGTCGCACTGAATCAGTGCCGGGGACTTGCATCACTGTGACCCTGGAAGGCAGCCGGCCATTGGTGACCGAAGTGCAAGCTCTGGTCGGTGCCTCCACCAGTCCATCTCCGCGGCGGGCAACACACGGCGTCGACTCATCACGCGTGGCGATGATCTTGGCCGTGCTCGAGCGACGCGCCGGTGTTCGTTTGGCGGACCGCGATGTCTATGTGTCCACCGTTGGTGGCGTCCGGCTCAGCGAACCTGCTGTCGATATGGCGATTCTGTTGGCTGTTGCCAGCGCCAGCACCCAAGTGCTGCTGCCCACGGGGACCCTGGCCTTCGGCGAAGTCGGCCTGGCCGGAGAGATTCGCAATGTGAACGCCGCGTCCCGCCGCCTGGCTGAAGCGGAGAGACTCGGCTTCACCCAGGCGTTCATCCCCGCCGGCACCGAGATGCCGGAGTCGGGAACAGGAGCAGTGTCGGTGACTCAGGTTGCCGACGTCCGCGACGCCCTGGCAGCTCTCGCCCGCGACTGACCGGGGTCTGACTGCACCACTTCGACATCGTCCCCTCGTACCACCTGTTCCCTCCACATGGTCACCCCTGCCTTCGAGTTCTGCATCGGCCGAACCAGGTCTCCACGGCACCGCGACGATGAACCGTGACGCTTAGACTGCTGTCGCCGCAGAACCTGACAGCGCAACCTGTGTCGGGATGACGCGCAGCGAGCCAAGCAATAACCGCGAGCAACACCTGTGTGAAAGAGACCGCCGTGCCTGAGCAATCCCTGGATGAATCCACCCGCCGTGAAACGTTGAGGCTTCTTGCACCCGGCACCGCATTACGCGATGGGCTGGAACGCATCTTGCGCGGCAACACCGGCGCTTTGGTGATCCTGGGAACAGATCGAGCAACGGAGTCGATGCTCTCGGGCGGATTCCCAATGGATGTCCCGTTCTCCGCAACCCGTCTGCGCGAGCTGGCCAAGATGGATGGCGCGATCGTGGTCGACGAGGACGTCACAACAATCTTGTCTGCGAACGTGCAACTGCTCCCCGACCCGACCATCGCCACCGATGAGACGGGCACACGGCACCGCACAGCCGATCGTGTGTCGAAGCAGACGGGGTTCCCGGTGATCTCAGTGTCGAAGTCGATGAACATCATTGCCATGTACCAAAACGGCGTTCGACACGTGATCGAAAGCTCGTCGGAGATTCTTGCCCGCGCCAACCAAGCAGTAGCGACTCTCGAGAGATACAAGCTGCGCCTGGACGAGGTTCAGCGCAATCTCTCAGCCTTGGAAATCGAAGACTTGGTGACAATCCGCGATGTCGCGAGCGTTGCTCAGCGCACGCAGATGGTCTTGCGCATCGCCAGCGAGATCGAGGATTACGTGATCGAGCTGGGTACCGATGGCCGCCTGATCTCGCTGCAGTTGGAAGAGCTCATGGCCGGGGTCGCCGCCGATCGCGGATTGATGTTGCGCGACTACACGCCGACCAAGATCGGCCGCAAGAACCGCACTGCTGAACAGGCTGCCGCTGACTTGGACCAGTTGGATTCCACCGCTCTGTTGGATCTGGTGAATGTTGCCGCGGCCATCGGCTTCCCGGCTGCCGCCGACCTCCTGGAGCAGCCAATTAGCTCCCGCGGTTACGGGTTGTTGTCGCGAGTGCCACGGATCCCCGAGGCCATCAGCGAGCGCATAATCGCCCACTTCAAGTCATTGAAAGACCTGCTTGCCGCCAGCACCGATGACCTTCAAGCCGTGGAAGGCGTCGGCGACATGCGTGCGCGCAGCATCCGCGATGGGCTGTCACGGATTGC
>JBEHCB010000112.1:0-5378 GCA_041192885.1 Actinomycetota bacterium | reverse complement strand
GCGAGCATTCGCGGCATTTCGAACCGCCTGCTTAGCCGAAGTTGGCACTGATGCAGTGGAGCGGAAACTTCGGGTCACGCCGTCGTTGTCCAACTCGCTGACGTTGTGCAACTCGACTGGCGTGATGAGGCCGACGTCGGTGGCGATGCCCAATGCCGCCGCGGCGGCGGTGATGCCGCGGGCTGCATGGCTGGATTCCACGCCGATGGGTGCGGTGGCGACAACTGTTCGGGGACGGCCCGGTCGCTCGAATGAGATCAAGGCAAGGTCGCTCAGGATGCGTTGGCGCAGCGCGGCGGGTGTTGCGATGCCTGCCTTACCTGCGATTGCATCATCCAAACTCTTATCTGTGTACAGCAGCGGCACTGACGGATGCCCTGGCAGACGTTGAATGCCGCCGCCGGTAAACGACCTGCTCGATGTGCTCGCTGCTGAATCCGGGAGCACGACAACCGATGCCTGTGAGCCGCCGGAATCACCGAGTTGCGATAACAATTTCTCACTTACACATGATGCGCCGCGTAAACAAGGCCACGCAATCGACTGAAGCACTTGGAACCTGGGCTTAACGGCGTAACGCACACGGCTGCGAGCGCTTCGTTGCGCTTGCACAAAGTCGCTGTTGAAGTTGGTCTTCGCTAAAGCCGCTGCATCAGGCAACGAAGCAGGCAGCGCGGCGATGCGGTTCGAGCCGGCGACACCGCGCAGGTCACGCAGCCACTGCGCCGCTGCGCTGCGGTTGCTTGAGGTCACAGATGCGGTGCCGCGTGGTGTTGTCGGTGCAGTCGCAGATTTCATCGACAACACCAGCGCGGGGTCGACCAGCCAACTCAAACCCGGAGTGTCCGCTGCGGCCAGAAGTGCGTGGAGGACGCCCGTCTTGCTCAATGTTGTCGCCAGCCGCGAGTTGCCGATACCGCCATTGAAATCGCGTAGCGGCATGGTCGTCACGGGCCATAACATGACGATGCGACTTGGCTTGAAGCTGTCGCTGGTCGAGGCATATGGCGCGGCTGTTGCGGTTGCCGCGATGAGTGTGTCACCACGCCAGGCGCTTGCTGCGATGGCATACACACCGGGGCGCATGGACGATGTCAGCGCCAGCGCCGATTGGTCGACGACCGCTTGCCACGAGCCTCGACCAGCCGCAACGTTCACACGAGCTAGAAGCCGGCCATTGCGCGCTACGTCAGCGGCCCACTCGCTGCTGGTGGTCATATCGTCAAGGCTGCTGCGGCTGGTCAGCGCAGATGTGGAAATGTTGATGCGGATCGTCACCGGGCCGCCTGCATCCCCGACGCTGCCGCCGATGCGCAAGCCACGCTCGCGGATGAGAACCGGCGGGGCGAATGCCGCGATACGAACACCTATTTGCAGGTTGGCGTCTGCGGCGTGTGCCGGGAGTTGGGGTGCTGCGATGACATTTGGCAGCAGGACTGCCAGGACCACAGCGATCATGGCTCGAGCCATTGGATTGCCCACGCGTCGCAACCAGCGCGAACGGGCAGTCATAGACGCCAAGCGTAGTCAGCGCTCCGCGCGCTCCCGCCTAGTTCAATCGCCGCACCTCATACGCTTTCCCGGCTATGTCCACGCCGCCTGCATCAACGCCAGCCGAACCGGCAGTGCGGGCTGCTGCGCTGATTCAGGTGGTTGCTCAGTTGGGTGACCTCCCGCAACGTTTTGCCGAGGCTGGGTTTGAACTCGCCCTGGTTGGCGGCTCTGTCCGCGATCTGATGCTCGGCCGGCCAGTTAATGACCTTGACCTGACTACCAATGCACGACCTGAGCAGATCATGAACTGCATCAAGGGCTGGGCAGAGGCCGTGTGGGATGTTGGTATTGCCTTCGGCACCGTTGGCGGTCAACGCCGCGATGTGAAGGTGGAGATCACCAGATACCGCAGTGAGCACTACGACCGTGAATCTCGCAAACCGGAAGTCCAGTTCGGCGACAGTCTTGATGGCGATCTGCGCCGTCGCGACTTCACTGTGAACGCGATGGCGGTGAAGTTGCCGTCGCTGGAGTTCGTCGACCCATTTGATGGCGCTGTCGATTTGGATGCGCAGGTCCTGCGAACCCCGGGAAGCGCTGAAGAGTCTTTCGATGACGATCCCCTGCGGATGATGCGCGCAGCCAGATTCGCGAGCCAGCTGGGTTTCGTCGTCGCATCAGAAGTCAATCAGGCGATGTCCGATATGGCTGACCGCATCGACATCATCAGCGCTGAACGAGTTCGCGATGAGTTGTCGAAGCTGCTGTTGTCGCCAGACCCCAGATGGGGATTGGAGTTGCTGGTCTCAACCAGCATCGCACAGCGTGTGATGCCAGAGGTGCCGGCTTTGGCCTTGGAGATCGACGAACACCATCGACACAAGGATGTGTACGAGCACTCGCTGATTGTTTTGGAGCAAGCAATCTCATTAGAAGCATCGCATTCACCCATGTGCGAGCCGGATTTGGTGCTGCGGTTGGCGGCGTTGCTGCATGACATCGGCAAGCCGCGCACGCGCAAGTTCGAAGCCGGCGGCGGTGTGTCCTTTCATCACCATGAAGTTGTCGGCGCACGCATGGCTCGTAAACGGTTGCACGCGCTGCGCTTTTCCAATGACATCATCGATTCGGTGTGCACGTTGATCGAGCTTCACCTGCGTTTCCATGGGTACGGAGAAGGCGATTGGACAGATTCGGCTGTGCGGCGTTATGTGCGCGACGCTGGCGAAGAGTTAGTTCGCCTGCACAAACTCACCCGTGCTGATTGCACGACGCGCAATAAGCGCAAGGCTGCGATGCTGCAGGCAACCTACGATCATCTCGAGCAACGAATTGAACTCCTGGCTGCGCAAGAGGAATTGGCTTCGATTCGGCCGGACTTGAATGGCCAAGAGATTATGGAACTTCTCGGCATAGGGCCGAGTCCGTTGGTTGGTCGTGCATACAAGCACCTAATGGAGTTGCGGCTGGATAACGGCCCGATGCCACGAGCAGAAGCTGAAGCTGCGTTGTTGGAATGGTGGCGCCAGCAGCCTGAGCAAGCCAGGTAGCAACTGGCTCCAAGGTTTGTTGGGGAAGCCCACTGAGTGCGGCAGCCTGATTGCGTAACTACGAAAAGCGAATTGCGTGGATTAGCGCTCGATATCGCCGCGGATGAACGCCTCAACTTGCTCGTAGGCGATGTCATCGGGCTGTTGCACCGGCGGGGACTTCATGAAGTACGCCGAAGCCGAGAGGATCGGACCGCCGACTCCGCGGTCCTTGGCGATTTTCGCGGCGCGCACTGCGTCGATGATGACGCCGGCGGAGTTGGGGCTGTCCCAGACCTCGAGTTTGTATTCCAGGTTCAACGGCACATCGCCGAAGGCTTGGCCCTCCAATCGCACATATGCCCACTTGCGGTCGTCGAGCCAGGCGACGTAATCGCTGGGGCCGATGTGGACATCGCGCTCGCCCAGGGCGGCGGTGGTGTTACTGGTGACGGCCTGGGTCTTCGAAACCTTCTTCGACTCCAAGCGCTCGCGCTCGAGCATGTTCATGAAGTCCATGTTGCCGCCGACATTCAGCTGCATCGTGCGCATCAGGCGGACGCCGCGGTCCTCAAACAACTTCGCCAGCACCCGGTGGGTGATGGTCGCGCCGACCTGGGACTTGATGTCGTCGCCGATGATCGGCAGGCCGGCAGCCGTGAACTTGTCGGCCCATTCCTTGGTGCCGGCGATGAAGACCGGCAGCGCGTTGACGAATGCCACGCCTGCATCTAGCGCGCATTGCGCGTAAAAACGCGCTGCGTCTTCAGAGCCGACCGGCAGGTAACACACCAGCACATCTGCTCGGGAATCCTTCAGCGCCTGCACGACATCAACGGGCTCGGCGGTGGATTCAGTGATGGTCTGGCGGTAGTAGCGGCCGAGGCCGTCAAGGGTGTGACCGCGTTGGACGGTGACGCCGGTGGCGGGGACATCGCAAATCTTGATGGTGTTGTTCTCGCTGGCGACGATCGCATCGGCCAGGTCGAGCCCGACCTTCTTGGCATCAACATCAAATGCGGCGACGAAGGTGACATCGCTGACGTGGTACGGCCCGAAGGTCACATGCATGAGGCCGGGAATCGTGTCGGCAGGGTCGGCGTTTTTGTAGTACTCGACGCCCTGCACCAACGATGCAGCGCAATTGCCGACGCCGACAATCGCTACTCGAACTTCTGACATAGGTAAGTGCCTCCCCTGAACGAACCAAGGCTAGCGGGAAACCGTGTCACGGGCGTGGCGGCGGTGTGGACCCAGGTTTGCTGCGAATGGTTCGCAGTAACGATCGCACTAGTGACAACGCAGTTTCGACCGCTGGGCTCGTGGCCGCGCTCAACAGGCAACGCTGTCGCTGTTGTTGCGTAATCTTCACGACCATGCAGTCGGGTGGTTCGAGTATCCGGGGCCATCGCCCCGGCAGCGACAGAACCAATGACAAGCCCTACAAGCCCAAGCCGCGCGCGGCGTATGCGGTGGATGACCCAGCTCTGCCCCGCGGCGTCGTTGACCATCGATTGGCGAAGCTGGCGGTGATTGCAGAACTTCGACGAAACCCGGCGGCCGATTTCGAGTTCACAACGCACATCGACCCCGATCCGTACCTGCAGCGGGCCGCGACCAGATTGGCCGTGAAGACGGAGAGATCGTGTCCTTGGTGTGCTGCAAGCGGGCTCAGGCATGTCAATTACATCTACGGCGACGACATCGGCACTCGCGCAGGTCATGCCGTGTCGCCCAAGGACTTACCCGCGATGGCGCACGAGTTCGGCGAATTTGATGTGTGGGTGGTGGAAGTCTGCTTATCGTGCGGCTGGAACCATGTGCATCTCACTTACACCTTGGGGGACGGTCGTGCCAGGCCCTGATCGCACTCGAACTCGCGGGTGAGTTGTGCGCACCTTGTGGCGAGGATTGCGATGGTTCTTCAGATCTGTTGACTATCCGCGCCGTGCCCGCGCAGGCAGCTGGCGGCGATGGATCCCTGCGTGGTGGCAGACGCTGACCTTCGCAGCGATGTTCGCACTTGGCGCGGTGGTCGCTATCGCAGTCATGGTGATGCTGATGGCGTACCCGAGGCCAAATGACATTGCGGTCGCGCAGCTGACCACTCTCACCTGGAGCGATGGCAATGGCATGACCAGCATCGGTGCCGCAAATCGTAAGTTCGTGCGCCTGGATCGCGTGTCGACGCCGATGCGCGATGCGATCATCGCTGCCGAAGACCATGAGTTCTATCGCCATTCAGGGTTCTCCCCACGCGCGATAGTGCGAGCGACTGCGGCAAACATCAGCGGCGGCACCATGCAGGGTGGCTCTACCATCACGCAGCAGTATGCGAAAAACACCTTTCTTTCC
>JBEHCB010000111.1:0-2618 GCA_041192885.1 Actinomycetota bacterium | reverse complement strand
AACACCACATTCTCGCCCCAAAGGTTGCCAGGGCGGAACGGTCCAGTCTGGCCGAACGAGTGCGCGCTGGCGAACGGTGCGCCGGCTTCCATGCCGCGCTCTGCCCACTCCTGCGGGGTTGTGAGGTGCTGCACCTCGATCGCATCGCCGAAGCCGATGTATCCGCGCTGCTCCAAGGTGGCCACCAGCTCATCGCGGTAACGATTGGTTTCCTTGCTCCAGTCGATGTCCGCGCGCAGATTCGGTGTCGGCGCCAGCACGTAATAAATGTGTTTGCCCGCCGGTGCCAGCTCTGGGTCGGAGTGGGTGGGGTGCGTCACCAAGATGCTGGGATCGCTCATCAGCCGCTGCTCATCGATCAGTTCAGTGAACACCTGCTGCCATTGATTTCCGAAGTGGATGTTGTGGTGGGCGATTTGCGAATAACTAGCGCTGGAGCCGGCAAGCAACAAGAAGCACGACGGCGAGTACTTAAGCCGCTTAACCGACCACGGCTCCAAGCCCAACAAGTCCTTGTATGCCACGGGCAGATCCGGGTTCAAGATCACGGCATCGGCTTCGATCCGTTCGCCATCGGCGGTGATCACCGCAGTTGCCCGCGCACCCCGCCGCTCGATTTGGGCGACGGTGGTGCTGTAGCGGAACTCCACCCCGTGTTTGGCCGCTGCTGCAGCCATCGCTGCTGGCAGCGCGTGCATTCCTCCCTTCGGGAAGTACACGCCTGCGACTGAATCCATGTAGGCGATGACGGCGTAAATCGCCAACGCGTCATAAGGCGAGAGCCCCGCATACATCGACTGGAAAGAGAAGATGCGCTGGGTGCGCGGATCGCGCAGGAACTCGTTCACCTTCGGAGCGAGTTTGCGGAATCCGCCGATGGCCACCAGCCGCGCAAGGTCCGGGGTGAGCAAGTCGAACGGCGAATCAATGTTGCGGTCGATGAAGTCCTTCATCTCGTAGCGGTAAAGCTGGCTGACGAAGTCGACGTACTTCTCATAGCCGCGAGCCTCGCGCGAGCCGATCACGCGCTCGATCTCGGCGGCCATCTCGCCGGTGTCGGCGTGCACATCCAGGCGGCTGCCATCGGGGTAGAACGCTCGATACAGCGGTGCCACCGGCTGCAAGTCCAGCCATTCGTTCATGTTCTCGCCGAGCGCATCGAAGCAATCGGCGATCAGATCCGGCATCGTCAAAACCGTCGGACCGGTGTCGAATTCGTAACCGTCGATCGACAAGCGTCCTGCGCGTCCGCCGGGGATGGATTCGCGTTCGATAACCGTCACCTGCCGACCCGTCGCGGCCAGGCGCATCGCCGCGGACAGGCCACCCAAACCCGCGCCGACGATGACCACTCGCTCGCTCGAGCCCTGCACCGTGGCAACACCAGGGGAGAGGCGGCGGCGCCACGAGCGAGCTTGTGCGGATAGACCCAGGCCAGCGCTCATGCGCACATCACATCCTGGATGCAGATTGATCGTGTTGGGGAAGTCGCAGGCACAAGCCGAGACTAGGCGTGGCGGGCGGTTGCCGCGACTGCAAGAGCGTGCAGAGCTGATTTCGCCGGCTCAGGAATGTGGCTCAGCGCCGCTTCTGCTGCTTGCGTTGCATCGGTGATGCGCTGCTCAACGTCGGCCAGCGCACCGCAATCGACCAACAGCGCCCGCACCTCGGCCACAGCTGCTGGGGAAAGCGCTGGGTCGCCAAGGTGCTGGTTCAGCAGCGAACGTCCAGATGCATCGCAGGCTTGCATGGCCAACTCGATCAGCACCGTGCGCTTGCCTTCGCGGATGTCGTCGCCCGCAGGTTTGCCCGTTTGCTCGGGGTCGCCGAACACGCCCAACACATCGTCGCGCAACTGGAATGCCTCACCCAGTGCCAGCCCGTATTCGGAAAGCGCATGCTGGATCGCCGTGTCTGCGTCTGCCAACGCAGCGCCCATCAGCAGCGGCCGCTCGATTGTGTACTTGGCTGACTTGTAGCGGATCACATGTTGTGCGCGTTCCACACTTCCGCCGCCGCGTGCTTGCTCCAGCAAGTCCAGGTATTGCCCGGCCATCAGCTCGGTTCGCATGATGTCGTAAATGGTCTTCGCGCGGACCAGTGCCGGCACTTCGAATCCGCTGCCCATCAGCAGTTCGTCAGCCCAAGACAGGCAAACATCGCCGACCAGGATCGCGGCGCCATCGCCAAAAGTGGCCGAATCTCCGTGCCACATGTTGCTGCGGTGCATCGCTGCGAAGCGTCGGTGGACGCTGGGCAGGCCGCGGCGGGTGTCGCTGCCGTCCATCACATCGTCGTGGATCAGCGCGCACGCTTGCAGCAGCTCCAGCGCGGTGCAGGCGCGCACGATCGCAGCACCATCGTCACCGCCGCCGGCGATGTAACCCCAATAGGCGAAGCTGGGCCGCAGGCGTTTGCCGCCGCGGGTGAGGTCGACTACCGCATCATGCAGCGGCAGCACATCGTCGCCGATTGCTTCCATGTGGGCTCGCTGCACCGACAAGAACTCGGTCAGGCAGTCGCCGACCTGCGCGATCAGCGCGCGGGTGGCTTCGGCTGCGGCCGAAGCGGCTGCGTTGGCGCTGACTGGCGAACTCATTGCGGCAACGCTAGTGCAG
>JBEHCB010000110.1:0-4773 GCA_041192885.1 Actinomycetota bacterium | reverse complement strand
GATCGCGTGGAATGTCGATGTGCAGAACGCGACCGCAGGTGTGGCAGATGCATTCGGAGTGGTCGTCGACATCACGCTGCCCTACAAGATCACACTGGCGACCACCCCTGCCGGCTGCAGTCTCAACGATCGCGTGCTCTCATGCACGATCGGCACTTTGGCGTCACAAGCGGTGCAAACCATCGTGATTGACGCGGTAATCGACGACGATGCGCCTGACGGCGGGGTGTTGGAGTTGTCCGCCACGGTAAAGGCCGACGCCGGTTCAAACGAGTTGACATCGAACGACACGAGCAGCGACGTGATCAAGGTCCTCCGGCTCGCTGAACTCGCCATCTCCAAAGTCGCCCTCGGGCCGGTGGTGCCAAGTGCAGGAACCGAATTCGACGTGACCGTCACATCCACAGGGCGTTTCGCAGCCGAGCAGGTCATGGTTCACGATTTCTTCGACAACGCCACTGCCACTGACCTGCCAGCAGGTTGTGATGTCGTCAACGACGGCGTGGTCTGCGAAGTGGGGGACCTGCCCGCCGGCGAAGCCCGAACACTGCGGATCACGCTGATCCCGATCGACGCTACGCAGCCGATCGTCAACCGAGTGGAGGCGACCGCGGTCAACGCACCGGACATCGTCAAGGACAGTGCAACCGCGCGGCCCATCGTTGCTGACGCGGGGGAGCGCAAGATTCCTGCGATTTATTACGAATGGCGCGTAGGCGAGCCGTTGCCGGAGGTGTCGCATCCTGAGCTTGCATTGCCGAAGACAGGCGCAGCCCCGTGGTTGCCATTGGCAACGGGGTTGGGTCTCATTGCTGGCGGCGTAATGCTGCGGCGTCGTGTGCTTGTTCGATCGTGAGCGAACCCTGATACAGCGCTTTGCCCACGACGGCACCGATAACACCGATTTCGCGCATGTCCGCCAGTTGCTTGATGTCGGAGGCGTCGCGGATGCCGCCGCTGGCGATGACATGTGCGTTGGTCGCGGCGGCGACCGTTGCCGCGAGGTTCAGGTTTGGCCCTGACATCGCGCCGTCTGCCGTCGTATCTGTGACGATCACCCGGCCCAGGCGATAGTCGTGGACCAGGTGCAGCAGGTCGGGCAGGAAGCCAACCTCAATATTGCTGCCGCGCGCGACAACTTGCTGCTCTGGAGTGACATCGATGCTCACCGACAATCGACCCAAATGGCGATCGAATGATTCCGCGAGCCAGGCTGGCTCCAGCAACGCATCAGCGGAGAGGTTCACCCATATTGCGCCGGCATCGAAGGCAGATTTCAACCTGTCTGTGGAGTTGATTCCGCCACTGATCTGCACCGGCACGCCGGCAGCTGCGACAACCTCGGCCATGACCTCGCGGTTGTTTCCACGCTCGAAAGCTTGATCCAGGTCAACGAGATGCAGCAGCCGCGCGCCACTGGCCACCAGGGATTGCGCCACTTCTACTGGGTCGCCGTAGTCATCGGCATCGATTGAGCCCGCGGTGATCCGCCGGCAACAGCCATGCGAGATGTCGATGGCGGCGAAGATCGCAAACGGCGGCTTCGGCGTGACGTCGATCAAGTCGTTCATGGTCGGTTCAGTCGCGTGCCAATCGCTGGGACAACCAGCTCAGTGCCAACGGGTAGCGCGGGTGCATATCGCCGTGTGTGCCATCGACCAGTTCGAACTTGATGCGGTCATCAGGGATGCCGATGTGTGACAGTTCGGCTCTGAAAGCCGCAGCGCCGAGGTCCAAGAAGTACTCATCCGACTTCCCGCAGTCGATCCAAAACGACTGCACCTGCTTGAGCGCGTCGGCATAGCGGGGCGCCATCCGGACTGGATCCCAATCCAGCCATCGTTGCCAGCGTTCGTCGATGATGCGGCCGGTCACAGCGTCGAAGGGCAGCAGCGGGGTGCCGTCATCGGCTGCCGAGAACGCCGCCGAGCAACCCAAAGCGGTGATCAGCGGTGCGTCCCCGCTCTTCCAGATGCCGTTGCGGGTTTGGAACTGCTCCCACCACGCCCAGATGTCGTGGTCGTAGGTTCGAAGCGCTCGCGCCGCTTGCGCGAATTCCGGCAAGTAGCACCCTTCATACAGAGAGTCGCCGGCGTGGCTGGCCATATGCGCGAAAAGGTCAGGGCGCAGCATCGGCGTGATCATCGCGCCGAACCCGCCGGATGACTTGCCCGTGATTGCTCGAGATTCCCGATTGGGCAACGTCCGGAATGTGGCATCGACGAACGAGACAACGTCATCGCACAAGTACGAGTGATAGCGGCCGGTGCCGGCCGAGTCGACATACTGGGAGCCGCCGTACAGGGTCCACGCGTCGACGAACACCACGATGCAGTCGGGATTCGCGTCGTCGGCGAATACGCGATCGACATCTTCGATGAAGGTCCGCCGCCACGGCGATCGGTTCGCCCACATCTGCACCTGGCCGGTGTACCCCTGGATGACATACATCACCGGGAATCGTCGATTCGCGTCCTCGTCATACGAGGGCGGCAGGTACACCCACAACGGACGCACATGCGGGTCGCCCAAGTGATTGCCGACGAGTGCGGCGGAGGTGATGGTCAGCTGCTCGAGGCGGCCGCGCAATTCGGGCACCAAGGAGGTCATGCCGCAAGTATGGCGCTGGGCCGGGGTCCAGGTGCGAAGCCGCATCAGTGGACTCGCTGCACGTGCCAGCGCATCCGCAGGTTCAAGGTGAGGCGCCAGGCGACTGCAGCATCTGCGTACCTGAATTGAATGCAGCCCGCGCCGCTACTCTTGCCGCATGAATGCGCAGATCACCCTTGTCGTTGACGGAGTCGAGCAGTCTGTTGCTGCCGCGACGACCGGCGCCGACCTGTTCAAGGGTGCGGCGTTCAAAGATGTGGTGGTTGCGCGCGTCAACGGGACGCTGAAAGATCTCGACCAGCCGCTGGCCGAAGGCGACGCGGTGGAACCTGTCCGCGCAACCGACCCTGAGGGTCTTGCCGTCTTGCGTCACTCGGCTGCGCACGTGCTGGCTCAAGCCGTGCAGGAGTTGTTCCCGCAAACTTCGCTCGGCATCGGACCGCCGATCAAAGACGGTTTCTATTACGACTTCGATCCAGCCCGGCCGTTCACGCCAGATGACCTCGCCGCCCTCGAGGCGAAGATGCTCGAGATCGTCAAAGCCGGTCAGTTGTTCAAGCGCCGGGTGACCACCGATGACGCCGCTCGCGCTGAATTGTCTCAAGAGAAATACAAGCTCGAGTTGATCGGATTGAAATCCGGTGCAGGCGAGGACATGTCGGACGTCATGGAAGTCGGCGGCGCCGAGTTGACGATGTACGACAACATCGACCCGCGCACAGGCGAGCGTTGCTGGACTGATCTGTGTCGCGGACCTCATGTGCCCAACACCCGTTACATCCCAAGCAACGCATTCAAATTGATGCGCTCTGCTGCCGCCTATTGGCGGGGCAGTGAGAAGAACCCGCAACTGCAGCGCATCTACGGCACCGCCTGGCCCAGCAAGGCCGACATGACCGAGTACCTGACCATGCTGCAGGAAGCGGAGAAGCGCGATCACCGTCGCCTCGGCGCGGAATTGGATTTGTTCTCATTTCCCGATGAGGTCGGCTCAGGTTTGGCGGTGTTCCACCCCAAGGGTGGCGTCGTGCGCAAAGCCATGGAGGACTACTCCCGCACCCGTCACGAGCAATCCGGTTACGAGTTCGTGTATTCGCCTCACATCACGAAGGCGCAACTGTTCCAAACCTCGGGCCACTTGGATTGGTACTCCGAAGGCATGTACCCGTCCATTTCCATGGACGAAGAGCGCGATGCGGACGGCAACATCCGCAAGCCGGGCCAGGACTACTACCTGAAGCCGATGAACTGCCCGTTCCACAACCTGATCTACCGTAGCCGCGGACGCTCATATCGCGAGTTGCCGCTGCGGTTGTTCGAGTTTGGCACCGTGTACCGGTACGAGAAGTCGGGCGTCATTCACGGCATCACCCGGGCGCGCGGATTCACCCAGGACGATGCGCACATTTATTGCACTCGTGAGCAGATGCAGGGTGAGTTGAAGTCGCTGCTGGCATTCGTCATCGACTTGTTGCGCGACTACGGCCTGGACGACTTCTTCTTGGAGTTGTCCACCCGCAACCCCGAGAAGTCGGTCGGCAGCGACGACGAATGGGAAGCCGCGACGGAAGCGCTGCGCGAAGCGGCCGAGGAGTCCGGCCTGACCCTGGTGCCGGATCCGGGCGGTGCGGCGTTCTATGGGCCGAAGATCTCGGTCCAGGCCAAAGATGCGATCGGCCGCTCGTGGCAGATGAGCACGATCCAGGTTGACTTCCAGCTGCCGCAGCGTTTCGAGTTGGAGTACCAAGCCGCCGACGGCACGAGGCAGCGGCCGGTCATGATCCACCGCGCGCTTTTCGGTTCAATCGAGCGTTTCTTCGGGGTGCTGACCGAGCACTATGCGGGTGCGTTCCCGCCGTGGCTGGCACCTGTGCAGGTCGTCGGCATTCCCGTCGCAGAGGAATTCGTCCCGTACTTGGACGGCGTCGCCGCGAAACTCCGCACGCGCGGCGTGCGAGTTGAAGTCGACTCATCTGATGACCGCATGCAGAAGAAGATCCGCACCGCGCAGACGCAGAAGGTTCCGTTCATGCTGATCGCCGGCGAGGACGATCGCAGCATTGGCGCAGTCTCCTTCCGCTTCCGAAATGGCACCCAGCGCAACGGGGTGCCGGTTGATGAAGCAATCGATGAGATTGTGCACGCGATTCAGTCCCGCGTTCA
>JBEHCB010000109.1:0-2669 GCA_041192885.1 Actinomycetota bacterium | reverse complement strand
CGCTGTGTCGAACTGCTCAGAGACCCTGACGCCAGGCAGCGATTCGGCCGAGCGGGTCGAGAAAATGTCTTTCCCCGAAGTTGGGAAGCGGTCTGTTCGCAATTGGTCGAGGTCTATCGATTCGTCGTGCGTGCAGCACGCGAGCGAGCGGTGTGAGTCATGCACATCGTCCATGTCGCGAACGCCTACGGCCCTAAGTCCGGCGGTCTTCGCACTGCCATGCACCAGATGGCGCTGGGATACATGCGGGCCGGGCATGAGGTGACGTTGATCGTCGCCGGCCCTGCTGCAGCAGATGAAGTGACGCCGTTCGGTCGCAGGATCATGGTGCCGGCACCGGAGCTGAAAGGTTCCGGCGGTTATCGGTTCATTATTCGCCCATCGAAGGTCACGCAGATACTCGATGAGCTTCGACCGGATCGACTTGAGGTGAGCGACCGCTCAACTCTGCGCCGCTTGGGAACCTGGGGTCGACGTCGCGGTGTGCCTACAGTCATGTGGGCTCATGAGCGAGTCGATGGGGTGCTGGCTGCGTGGCTGCCCGCCCGGCTGCCGCTGGTGGCGATGGCAGATGCGCACAACCGCGCTTCCGCGAAGTTGTTCGATGTCATCGCTTGCACCACGCAGTTCGCTCAAGCCGAATTCGATCGCATCGGAGCCGAAAACACCGCGCGGATTCCGCTCGGTGTTGATTTGGACATGTTCAACCGCGGGAACTTCAGCACCCAAGTGCAGGAAGGTTTCACTGGCGGTGGCGCGCCGTTATTGGTCATGTGCAGCCGCTTGTCTAAAGAGAAGCGGCCGCAGATCGCAATAGATGCGCTGTCCGAGTTGGTGCGTCGCGGTTTCGCGGGGCACTTGGTTGTCGCGGGCGACGGCCCCTTGGCCGATGAGTTGCGCAAGGCAGCTGCGGGTTTGCCCGTGTCATTCCTCGGCTTCGTCACCGAGCGAGAGCAAGTAGCCGCGCTTCTGTCCAGTGCCGATGTGGTTATGGCACCTGGGCCGATTGAGACTTTCGGACTGGCGGCGCTGGAGGCCATGGCATCAGGTACGCCGGTGGTGGTGTCCGACACCAGCGCCTTGGCGGAAGTGGTGGGGGATTTGAGTCTCGGCGCAGGTCTGGCGGTGGCCCCAGACGGCGCGGCTTTTGCAGACGCCGTGCAAACCATCCTTTCCCGTGACATCGAGCAGCGCCGATCCGCGGCGAGGCTGCGCGCCGAGGAGTTCCCATGGTCGCGCAGCATCAGCCTGGCGTTGGCGATGCACGAGGAGTTGGCAGGTGCCGGCAGCAGGGGCGTGAATTAGAGATGGCCACACGAGCGCCGATCGAGGTGGACTTAGCCCTCGGCAAGCGGCGGGCGAAACCTGGCAAGCGGGGATGGCCCGCCCAAGGGTGGCAAGCCGCCGGAGATGGTCCGCGTGTGGTGGCCCTGGGGGATTCGGTCACCTACGGAGTCGGTGATGAGGATGAGCACGCCCATGACAGTGGTTGGGCCGCGTATTTAGCTCACGCATTAGGAGCTTCGTATTTCTTGAACACCGCGCGGATGGGAGCGCGCGCCCGCACGATCACTTTCGAGCAGATTCAGGCGGCTCGCGCGGCCCAACCGGACTTGGCACTGATTCTGGTCGGCGGCAACGATGTCTTGCGCGGGGATTTCAAGCACACGGAAGTGCTTGAGCATGTGACAGCGACTATCCAAACTCTGCAAGCCGACGGAACATGTGTTGTGTTGTTGCGGCTGCACGATCCGCGCCGGACATTGCCGTTTCCGAGGGTCGTGCGAGAGGCCATCGGCCGTCGGGTCGACCGCGTCAATCAGGCACTGGACCAGGCAGCGGCGCAAACCGGCTGCATTTACATCAATCTCACCACCAATGAGCGCATCTATGAGCCCGAGGCTTGGCATGTAGATCGGATGCACATCGGCCCGGCCGGCCATCGTTACCTGGCGACAGTTGTGTTGTCGGCGCTGCCGGTGCAGAAGTTCCCGGTGCGGGAGCAGATTCCTGAGCCGACAGAAGTGCCGTTGACTAAAGGTCAGCAGGTATGGTGGTTGATCCGGCGAGGGACGCCGTGGGTGCTGCGGCGCAGCATCGACTTGATCCCATCGATGATTGTCTTGATTGCGTACGAGTCGATCCGGGCAAGGGTTGAGTCGCGCCGCCTGCGCAAACAAGCCCGCAAGTAGCCTTCGGCACATGCGCATCCTGTTCATTGGCGGCACCCGGTTTGTCGGTCTTGCGATCGCGCGCGAGGCGATCGCCCGCGGCCACGATGTGACTTTTTTCCACCGCGGTACCACCATCCCCGATGGCCTGGATGGGGCCGAGTTCCTGCGTGGGGATCGCGATGGCGACACCAGCGCACTTCGCGGCAAGCGAGTCTGGGATGCGACTATCGATGTGTGTGCATACCGGCCGCACCAGGTTGACCGATTGGCCGCTGACCTAGGCGAGCGCGGCGGAAAGCATGTTTTCATCTCCACCGTCTCGGTTTACGACCAGTCGATCCCCGCAGGCTGCGATGAAACGGCACCGCTGGCAAGCCTGGAGCCACTCGTTGGTTTGGACACCGCCACATGCGAGATGACTGGTGAGCGCTACGGGCCGCTGAAAGTCATGTGCGAGCAGCGAGTTCGTGCGTTGTACGTCGATGCGCTGGTGAT
>JBEHCB010000108.1:0-6303 GCA_041192885.1 Actinomycetota bacterium | reverse complement strand
CGGCACCAACATCAGCGCAGATCTGCTTCTGGTGGCGGTCGGTCGAGGCCCGAACACTGAGGACTTGGGGTACGACGAAGTCGGCGTGACGATGGATCGCGGATGGGTGCTCACTGATGAGCGCTGCAACACCAACATCCCCGGCGTGCGCGCAGTTGGCGACATCGTCCCCGGCCCGCAGCTGGCGCACCGCGGCTTCCAACAAGGCATCTTCGTCGCCGAAGACATCGCGGGTTTGAACCCGCGTGCGATCGATGAAAAGGCAATCCCCCGAGTCACCTACAGCGAGCCGGAAATCGGCAGTGTCGGCTACACCCAGGCGCAAGCCGAGGAGAAGTTCGGCGCAGACAATGTAGAGAGCTACGAGTACAACCTCGGCGGCAATGGCAAGAGCCAAATTCTGCAGACCACTGGCTTTATCAAGTTGGTGCGGCAGAAGAACGGTCCGGTTGTGGGCGTGCACATGGTCGGTGCTCGGGTCGGCGAACTGATCGGCGAGGCGCAGTTGGTGTACTCGTGGGAGGCTTTCCCGGACGATGTCGCGCCTCTGATCCACGCGCACCCGACACAGAACGAGGCATTCGGCGAGGCATTCCTGGCTTTGGCGGGCAAACCACTGCACGCACACGCATAACAGCAACACGACACGATTCAGCGAAACCGCATACCAAGGAGCACTAAGGCGATGGAAACCCGAGTTGTGATGCCGGCACTGGGCGAGAGCGTGACTGAAGGAACGGTCACCCGCTGGCTCAAGAATGTCGGCGACACCATCTCCGTCGACGAACCGATCGTCGAGGTCTCCACCGACAAGGTCGACACCGAAATCCCGTCGCCCGTGGCCGGCGTGCTGGTTGCCATCAGCGCCGGCGTCGATGCAGTAGTGCCAGTCGGCGGCGAACTCGCCGTCATTGGAGAAACTGCGGGAGCGACAACGCCTGCTGCGCCAGTCCCTGCGCCCGTCGTTGAGGTTCCGGCTCCCGTTGCCGCTGTTGCTGCGCCGGTTGCTGAAACTCCTGCGCCAGCAGTCGCCGCGCCGGCCGCAACCTCCACATCTGCTGCGTCTGCTGCTGGCGGAACTCTTGATGTCGTGCTGCCGGCACTGGGCGAGAGCGTGACTGAAGGAACCGTCACTCGGTGGTTGAAGAATGTCGGCGACGCCGTCACGGTCGACGAACCGCTGGTTGAGGTGTCCACCGACAAGGTCGACACCGAGATTCCGGCACCGGTTGCAGGCACTATCGCCGAGATCGTCGCCGGCGCAGATTCCGTCGTGCCGGTGAACGGTGTGCTCGCGCGCATCGCAACGTCAGCAGCAGCTCCGGCTGCCGCAACGCCCGCGCCGACCACCCCCGCACCTGTTGCGACTGCTTCACCTGTTTCAGTTCCTGCACCAGTGGCAGCCGCGACACCGGCTCCTGTTGCGCCGGCTCCTGTTGCGCTGGCAGCAGCGGCACCAGTTCAGCGCGCTGCTGCCGTTGATGGCAGCGCCCCCTATGTGACACCACTCGTGCGCAAGCTTGCCGCGGAGCAGGGAATCGACTTGTCAACCGTCGTCGGCACCGGCGTCGGTGGCCGCATCCGCAAAGAAGATGTGCTTGCGGCCGCTGGAAACAAACCGGCTCCTGCGGCGGCGGCACCCGCGCCTGCGGTTGCGGCCCCTGTCAGCACACCTGCATCAAGTCCGACCGCACCAGCAAGTCCGGCCGCTGCCCGCCCGGCGGCCTCGCCGTTGCGCGGTCGCACCGAGCCGATGACGCGCCTTCGCAAAGTGATCGCCGAGCGAATGGTCGAGTCGCTGCAAACATCCGCACAACTCACCACCGTCATCGAGGTTGATGTCACCAAGATTGCGCGTTTGCGCAACAAGGTGAAGTCGTCCTTCGAAGCCCGCCACGGAGTGAAACTTTCCTTCTTGCCGTTCTTTGCGAAAGCTGCGATCGAAGCACTGCAGCAGTACCCGGTGGTAAATGCGCAAATCAACACCGCGGACGGCACCATCACTTACCACGATGCCGAGCACCTCGGTATCGCTGTCGACACCGAGCGCGGTTTGCTGGTGCCGGTCATCCGCAACGCCGGCGACCTGAACATCGCCGGCTTGTCGCGCAAGATCGCCGACCTTGCCGAGCGCACCCGCACCAACAAAGTGACGCCGGATGAGCTCAGCGGCGGAACCTTCACGCTGACCAACACCGGCAGCCGCGGCGCTCTGTTCGACACCCCGATCATCAACCAGCCGCAGGTCGGCATCCTCGGCACTGGTGCCGTGGTGAAGCGTCCGGTTGTCGTCAGTGATGAGACGGGTACTGACTCAATCGCTATCCGCTCGATGGTCTATCTCGCGCTCAGTTACGACCACCGCCTGGTGGACGGCGCCGACGCCGCCCGCTTCCTGGTGGCCGTGAAGGACCGCTTGGAAAGCGCCGAGTTCGAGGCCGAACTGAGCTGATCAACGCGCGCACAGCTGCCGACCACGGCAGACTTGCGTCTATGCGAGTCATCGTCACTGGTTCTACCGGACTTATCGGCAGCGCGCTGTGCGCATCCCTGTCCGCCGACGGCCACCAGGTTGTGCGCTTCGTTCGCGCGTCCACCAAGGGCAGCACGGGTTCGGACGACATCACATGGAACCCGACCGCCGGCGATGCCAGCGGCATCCCCGCGGGTGCGCTCGAAGGTGTCGATGCCGTCGTGCACCTGGCCGGTGCCGGTGTCGGCGACAAGCGATGGACTGACGATTACAAGCGCGTCATCCGTGACTCACGGGTGTTGAGCACCCGCACCCTTGCTGATGCGATCGCAGCCAGCACTCACAAGCCGCGCGCGTTCGTCAGTGGCTCGGCAATTGGTTATTACGGCGACACAGGAGACACTCAGGTTGATGAGGCTTCCCCACGTGGTCGCGGATTCTTGAGCGATGTGGTCGTGGCGTGGGAACAGTCAGCGGACGCAGCGAAACAAGCCGGAGTGCGTGTGGTTCATCCGCGAACTGGACTGGTCGCGAGCAAGCACGGCGGCGCGTGGCAGCGCATGTTGCCGCTGTTCAAACTGGGCCTCGGCGGTCCATTAGGCAACGGTCGCCAGTGGTGGTCATGGATCTCGCTGCGCGATGAAGTCCGCGCCCTTCGCCACCTCATCGACTCCGAACTCACCGGCCCTGTGAACCTTGTCGCCCCACAACCAGCGACCAACCGCGAGGTGACGAAAGCACTTGCTGCCGCGGTTCACCGTCCTGCGCTGCTCCCAGCGCCCGCGTTCGCCCTTCGCGCGGTTTTGGGCGAGTTCTCAGTTGAGGTTCTGGGCAGCCAGCGGGTCGTGCCTGCGGCCCTGCAGCGCTCCGGGTTCACGTGGCTGGACTCAGACCTCGCCGGTGCGATGGCCACCCTGGTCGCCAAGGGATAGCCGCACTACGCCCGCGCCATTGCGCGCTGGCCGTTGAAATGCCCCCGCAACCCCCTCCGAGAGCGGTCGTGTCAGGTAACCTAACCGCAACACGGAACGGATGTGAGATCTCGTGAAGGCCCTGATTATCGGAGCCGGTGGAGTTGGAAGCGCTATCGCGAACATCATGTCGCGACGGCAGTTCATGAGCCAGGTTGTCATCGCCGATTACGACAAGAGTCGCGCTGAAGCAGCAGTAGCACGCCTAAACGGCGACCCGCGCTTCAGTGCAGACCGAGTCGATGCCAGCGACGTCGCTGCAGTCGAGGAACTTCTGCGCACCCACAGACCTGATGTGGTCATCAACGCGGTTGACCCGCGATTCGTGATGCCGATCTTCCTGGCCTGCGAATACGAAGAAGTGAACTACATCGACATGGCCATGTCTCTGTCCAAGCCACACCCATTGCGCACCTACACCGAGGCCGGCGTGAAACTCGGCGACGAGCAGTTCGCTCGCGATTGGAACTGGGGCGAACTGGGGATCTGGGCCGTCGTCGGTTGCGGTGTCGAACCTGGACTGTCCGACGTCCTTGCGAAGTACGCATCCGAGCACATGTTCAGCCGCATCGACGAAGTAAAGGTGCTCGACGGCTCCAACCTGGTTGTCGAGGGCTACGAGTTCGCGCCGTCGTTCAGTATCTGGACGACGATCGAGGAGTGTCTGAACCCGCCGATCATCTGGGAAGACGGCATCGGTTGGTACACAACCGAGCCTTTCAGCGAGCCGGAGACCTTCGACTTCCCCGAAGGCATCGGGCCAGTGGAGTGCGTCAATGTCGAGCACGAGGAAGTCGTGCTCATCCCCCGCCAGGTGGACGCCCGCAAGGTGACATTCAAGTACGGCCTGGGTGCGGAGTTCATCGACGTGTTGCGCACGATCCACAAACTCGGTCTCGACCGCACCGACCGAGTCGATGTCAAGGGCGTTTCCGTCAGCCCCCGCGACCTGCTGACTGCGTCGCTGCCCGACCCGGCCACCCTCGGCAGTCGGATGAAGGGCAAGACCTGCGCCGGCGTGCTGGTGCGCGGTCTGGACAAAGACGGCAAACCGCGCGCTGTCTACATGTACAACGTGGTCGACAACGAATGGTCGATGGAGAATTACTGCGACCAAGCCGTCGTATGGCAGACGGCCTTCAACCCGGTCATCGCATTGGAGTTGATTGCCGAGGGAACCTGGAAGCCCGAAGGCGTCATGGGCCCGGAGTGGTTCGAATCGAAGCCGTTCCTAGACAAGTTGGCCGAATTCGGCACCACCTGGCACATCCGCGAAGAAGATGCATCGGACATTCCGCTTGTCTGGGTTGATCCCGACCCCGACGACAAGTAACGACGAATCCCCAGCACCGGTGCAAGACTGACCCCGTGAGCACATTCGAGCACGATGTCGTCGTCATCGGCGGCGGCCTTGCGGGCTTGTCTGCCGCGGTCTGGCTGCGCGAGGCCGGCATCGCGGCAACCGTGCTTGAAGCAGGCGATGCAGTCGGTGGCCGGTTGCGCACCGACCGAGTCGATGGCTATCTGCTTGATCGCGGCTTCGCCGTTCACAATCCCGGCTACCCGGAAGCGCAACGACTGCTCGACCACCAGGCACTTGACTTGCGGCCGTTCGAGGCCGGTGTCGCATTTCGAAACTCGGACTCACTGACATTCCTCGCCGACCTGCGACGCAGCAGCGAAGGACTCAGGTCGGGGTTGATGCGCACCTTCGGAACCTTGCGCCGCAACCCGCGCACTGCAGCCGCCTTCGCCGCATATGCAGCAGGCTGCGCTGCGGCGAGCCCTGAGAGCTTGCGCCGCAGATCCGATATCAGCATCCGCGCCGCTCTTCGCCAAGCGGGCGTCGACGCGCAAGGCTTGCGAACAATCGTCAGCCCGTTTCTGCAGGGCGTGCTGCTGGAATCTCATTTGGAAACCAGCCGAATCGTGGTCGATGAGATCCTGGCAGCGTTCGTTCGAGGCACCCCCGCAGTCCCGGCGGAAGGCATGGGAGCAATTGCCGCCCAACTCGCGGAGCGACTCGACCACGAACAGGTGCAGCTCAACACGAAGGTCGTGGCCGTTCACTCAGACGCCGCCGGCGTGCGGGTGCAGACAGACAACGGCACTCACAATGCTCGCGCCGCAGTTGTCGCCGTCTCGCAAGAAGCGCTGCCGTCCGTGCTGCCCGGTTACGAAGCGGGGCGCACTCGCGGAGTCACCAGCTGGTACCACCTGGCTGATTGCGCACCTGCGGAATTGCTGGGCGGAAAAGCGTGGCTCGTCACTGATGCGAGCCACCGAACGCCGATTGCCAACACCGTGCCGATCAGCGCTGCTGCGGAGACTTATGCGCCAGCCGGCGAGGTGCTCGTGTCCACATCAGTTATCGGAGTCCACCGGGAGTTGACTGACGAACCGATGCTCAAGCACCTGCAGTATCTCTACGGCGTCGACACCCGCGGCTGGCGAACAGTGGCGCGTTACGAAATTCCTAATGCGTTGCCTGATTTCATGCCGCCGACACTTCCCACGGCCAATCGCGCCGCCCCGCGGGTGTGGCTCGCCGGCGATCACACCGACTCCCCTAGTATCAACGGCGCACTTCGTTCAGGGCGGATAGCCGCCGAACAGATCGCAGTAACGATCCGATGAGTCAACGGCTCATCGCGAGCCGAGAGGACTCACACCATGGCAACACCGCGCATCCTGGCTAGCAGCGGCGGATTCATGAACAACGGCGTTCAAGGCGTGTTGCGTCCGGCTGGCATCTTCAAGGAAGCGATGCGCCTGACCGGCAAAGACCGGCCGCGTGTGTGCTTCGTCATGACTGCCACTGGCGATGACAAGAACTACCTGACGATGAGTTATGAAGCA
>JBEHCB010000107.1:0-3335 GCA_041192885.1 Actinomycetota bacterium | reverse complement strand
GATTTCTTCGTCTGCGGAGACAACCTGCGAAAAGGTGCAGCGCTGAACACAGCTCAAATTGCGGAGTTGCTCGCAGGGGAATTCGCTGCCAAATAGGCAGATTTACGGGTGACTGAACCTGCGTAAGGTGCTGTCATCAGCCGCATGCGCGCCTTGGGTAGACTCGCGGCGCACTTCGGGGTGTGGCGCAGCTTGGTAGCGCGCTTCGTTCGGGACGAAGAGGTCGCAGGTTCAAATCCTGTCACCCCGACCAGCAGGTTCAGCGCCGATGCGTTGCGGCAAGCACAGATCTCGTGCAGTCAGACGCCAATCCCATAAGTGCCACCGCGCATGAACTCCGCGGGTTAACTCCACGCATCAACGCAATGTGATTAACGCGGCTTCCGGCCTGCAGCCTAAGCGCACAGGGAAGATCGGCGAAGTCCCCAGGCCGGCGCTGACATGCAAGGGAGTTCGTCGACCGCTGCTGTCGGTAATTGACGAGACGCCTTTCGCCTGCTTGGTCGGCAGATCGCAGTTCGTCGTCAGCGCGCCGTAGAACGGAATCGTCACCTGACCGCCGTGAGTGTGCCCGGCGAGAATCACATCGGCTTGATCGTCAGCCATCGCCGTCAGCACTCGCGAGTATGGAGCGTGCGTGACAGCCAGACGCAGCTGCGCCTGCGGGTCATACGGCCCGCTTACGGCCGAGTAGTCGTCCAAGTCGATGTGCGCATCGTCGGTGCCGCGGGCATGAACGACCGTGCCGCCGATGGACACAACCGTTTGACGGTTGTTGAGGTTGTGCCAGCCCCCAGATGCCAGCATCTCCACCAAGTCACCAGTCGGCAATTGGGCGCCGTGTCGCCGGGCATCGTTGCTCCCGAGATAGGCGAACGGGTTCTTCAACCGTGGCGCGTAGTAGTCATTGCTGCCGGTGACGAAGAACCCAGGAAAACTCAGCAGCGGTTCCAGCGCCTCGTGCACGACGGCGACCGCACGCTGGTGGGCAAGGAAGTCACCCGTCGCCACCACGAAGTCCGGCCTCAATGACGCCAATCGACGCGTCCATGCCACCCGGTCGCGGTCCCATGGCGTCAAATGCAGGTCGCTGATGTGCAGCACGCGCATCTGATCACCGGTGCGCATGCATGAGATCTCTCGTTGCCTGGTTGCGTAACTGCGGGCTTCAATGAGCGAATAGGCCAGTACGGCGCCGCCGGCGGCCGCGGCAGTGCCGATGGCTTGGCCGGTTGCGGCGCTGATGCTCACGCTGCCAAGCCTATGAATGTCACGGCGTGGCGGTTGTCGACCCGGTAGTGGAAGTCGTGATGGACGGCGATGAGCTCGCAGATTGCGATGGCGTTTGCGTCGCCCACACCGCAGGGTCCGGCCACAAAGGTGTGCCGGCTTCCCGGTAGGTGCCGCGGAAGGTTTGCAGTTGGAATGTCGATGGCGGCCGGTCGGCGAGCGCAGCCTTCATCGTGTCTCGCCAAATCGGCCCGGGGATGGTTGCGCCGTAAACCTGCGCGTAGTACTTACCGTTGATTTTGATGCCGCGCATCGGGTATTTCTGACCGCCGCGCGGGTCGCCGCACCACACCGCTGCTGCGGCCTCTGGTGTGTAGCCGACGAACCACACCGCAGCGTTGTCGTCGATCGTGCCCGTTTTGCCTGCCGCATCACGGCCGATTGCCAAGCTGGCGCCAGTGCGACCTGGGAACGGGCCGCTGATGACTCCGCGAAGAATTTTCGTGACGCCGTCTGCTGTCGGGCGGTCGAGAACTTGCGTGCATTCGCTCGACGGCACCAGGAAGCGAAGCCCGTCCCTGTTAGTTACCGCGGTGATGGCTCGCGGCGGGCAGTACAGACCGTGGGCCGCAAATGTCGCGTATGCATTAGCCATTCCCAGTGGCGTGGTGAGCGGGGTCCCCAGCGTGAACGAGGGGACTTGGATCGGCGGTGCACCGTATCCATCGCGGATACCGAGGTCTGTTGCGACCTGCACGGATTGGCACAGGCCCGCCTTCTTCTCCAATCCCATGAAGAAGGTGTTCACTGATTCCGCAGCACCGGTGAACATTGTGTAGCCGCCGTTCTCACGCGGGCTGCTGTTGCGGACGCGGTAGGTGGCGAAACCCATGCCCTGGCAGTCGGTGAGGCCGTTGAACCAGCCGACCTTGGGCGAGTGGATGCTCTGATACGGGTTCATCCGCTGCTTCAACGCTGCCGCCAACACGAACGCTTTGAATGTCGAGCCGGCCTGCAGCCCGATGATTCCATTGCGGTCGCGGCCGACGTTGTAATTCACGGCGGTCTTGCCGAGTCCGTATGTGCCCCATTGCCTGTTCTGTGCCATCGCCAAGATGTTTCCGGTGCCAGGTTCAACCATCGAGACGGCGGCGGCCTTGAGACTGGGATCATCTTCTGGGATGTATTTGCGCACGGTGTTGTTGGCGGCGGTTTGTGCCTTCACATCGAGGGTTGTCTGGATGGTCAGGCCACCGCTGCGCAGCAGGTCTTCCCGTTCTTCGGGGGTCGCGCCGAAAGTCGGCTCGTTGCGCAGCTCTGCCAGCACGTAGTCGCAGAAGAACGGGGCCAGTGATGTGGTGCAGCCGTTGGAAGCCGAGCCGGGGTTCAGCAACTTCTCTGTCGGTACTGCGGAGGCCGACTCCATCTTGGTCCTGGTGATGAATCCCAGTTGATACATGCGCTTGAGCACCAGCGCCCGCCGACGCTGCGAGGCTTGCGGATGCAACATCGGGTCGTACTGCACAGGGGACTGGACGATGCCTGCCAGTGTCGCGGCCTCAGCAACTGTGAGTTCACTGGCCGATTTCGAGAAGTACCGTCGTGAGGCGGCTTCGACTCCATATGAGCGGGAGCCGAAGAATGCGATGTTCAGATACCGCTCGAGGATCTGGTTCTTCGAGTAGCGCTTCTCCACCGCCAACGCCAAACGCAACTCCCGGATCTTGCGGCTCAAAGTGGTCGCATGGGCGGCTGAAGCTTCGTCGGCGTTGGTGGCCTTGTTGATGAGCATGTTCTTCACATACTGCTGCGTGATGGTCGATCCACCTTGGGTGTTGCCGCCCAGCAGATTGCTGACCGCAGCCCGGGATGTGCCGCGCAAGTCGATGCCATGGTGTTCGTAAAAGCGGGAGTCCTCGATGGCGATGATCGCCTTCTGCATACTGGTCGAAATCTGCGCCAGCGGAACCGATGCGCGATTCTGGAAGAAGATCGTGGCAATCGGCGTTCCATCAGCAGCCAGCAGTGTGGATGACTGCTGCAAGTTTGGATCCAGCACGCCAGCTGGGAGTTGATCGAATCCGGAGACCGTTCGCTTGACCTGG
>JBEHCB010000106.1:0-3904 GCA_041192885.1 Actinomycetota bacterium | reverse complement strand
CGATGAGCGCTCGGTAGCCTTGGGTTTTCGCCGCACCGAGGAGAGTCGACTGTGAGCCAGCAGGGGCAAGACGAGCGCGAGACCTACGACCACGAGGCCATGCAGGCCGCGTGGCTACCGGTCTGGGATGAGCTCGCCCCGTTCCGCTCCGGCACGCCCGGCGACGACCGCCCCAAGAAGTATGTGCTGGACATGTTCCCGTACCCCTCGGGTGACCTGCACATGGGTCACGCCGAGGCATACGCGTTGGGCGATGTGTTGGCTCGCTACTGGGTCTTGCGCGGCTACAACGTGATGCACCCGATCGGCTGGGATGCATTCGGTTTGCCGGCGGAGAACGCGGCCATCAAGCGCGGTGAGAACCCGCGCAGCTGGACCTACGAGAACATCGCGCAGCAGAAGGCGTCGATGCGTCGGTACGCGTGCTCGTTTGATTGGGATCGGGTGCTGAACACCTGCGACCCGGAGTATTACCGCTGGAATCAGTGGCTGTTCCTGCAGATGTTCAACCGTGGTCTGGCGTATCGCAAGGACGGCGCAGTTAACTGGTGTCCGTCGTGTCAGACGGTGTTGGCCAACGAGCAAGTGGTCGGCGGCATGTGCGAGCGCTGCGACGGCCCGGTGACCAAGCGCAAGCTGAACCAGTGGTACTTGCGCATCACCGATTACGCACAGCGGCTGCTGGACGACATGTCGCAGTTGGAAGCGGGTTGGCCCAGCAAGGTGCTGTTGATGCAGCGCAACTGGATCGGCAAGTCCACCGGCGCCAAGGTGTCGTTTGAAGTTGAAGGGCGCGACGAGCCGATCACCGTTTACACAACGCGGCCGGACACGCTGTATGGCGCAACGTTCATGATCGTCGCCGCGGACAGCGACTTGGCGGCCGAACTTGTTGCTGGCACGTCGGTTGAAGTAGAGCTCGTGAAGTACCTGGAGCAGGTTCGTGCGGCGAGCGACATCGAACGGCAGTCCACTGACCGACCGAAGACCGGTGTCTTTTTGCAGCGTTACGCGACCAACCCCGTCAACGGCGAGCGCATCCCGATGTGGGCGAGTGATTATGTGTTGGCCGATTACGGCACGGGCGCGATCATGGCGGTGCCCGCGCACGACCAGCGCGACTTGGATTTCGCGCTGAAGTTCGACTTGCCTGTGCGTGTGGTGGTGGAAAGCGACAGCGATCCAAAGGTGACCGGGGTGGCAGTGGCTGATGACGGCCTGCACATCAATTCCGGCCCGCTGGACGGGTTGAACCAGGATGACGCGATCGCGAAGATTCTGGATGTGCTCGCCGAGCGCGGCACCGGCGAATACGCGGAGAACTTCCGCTTGCGCGACTGGCTTATCTCCCGCCAGCGTTATTGGGGGACGCCGATCCCGATCATCCACTGCGATGCATGCGGGCAGGTTCCCGTGCCCGAGGACCAACTGCCGGTGCGACTGCCCGAACTGGCGGGCGACCAACTGCGCCCGCAGGGCGTATCGCCGCTGGCTGCGGCGGAGGAGTGGGTCAATGTCGCATGCCCTAATTGCGGTAATCCTGCGCAGCGCGATGCCGACACCATGGACACCTTCTTCGATTCGTCCTGGTATTTCCTGCGTTTCTTGAACCCCGCCGATGACTCCCAGGCATTCGATCCGGAGTTGGCGAAGCAGTGGTTGCCGGTTGAGCAATATGTCGGCGGTGTGACCCACGCGATCTTGCACCTGCTCTATGCGCGTTTCTTCACCAAGGTGTTGCACGACCTCGGCTATCTGGAGTTCACCGAGCCGTTCACCAAATTGCTCAACCAGGGCATGGTGGTGATGAACGGCTCGGCGATGAGCAAGAGCCGCGGCAATTTGGTGCGCTTGTCTGACGAGTTGGATGCGCACGGTGTCGACGCGGTGCGGTTGACGATGGTGTTCGCCGGCCCGCCGGAGGACGACATCGACTGGGCTGATGTTTCGGCGGCTGGTGCTCGCAAGTTCCTGGCCCGCGCCTGGCGCTTGGCGGGCGATGTCACAAGTGCACCTGGTGCGAATGCCGCCGATGGCGATGTGGCGCTGCGCAAAGTCACCCACAAGATGGTCCACGAGTGCCAACTGGCGGTCGAGGATTACCGCTTCAATGTGGTGGTCGCTCGTGTGATGGAGCTTGTGAATGCCGCTCGCAAAGCGATCGATTCAGGTTGCGGCCCAGCTGACGCTGCCGTGCGCGAAGCAGTCGAAGCCGCGGCGATCATCTTGTCGCTCGTCGCGCCATTCACCGCTGAAGACATGTGGGCGCGGCTCGCCCATGCGCCGTCGGTGATGCGAGCCGCGTGGCCGCAGGTCGACCCAGCTCTGTTGGTGGCGGACGCCGTCACCTGCGCTGTGCAAATCAACGGCAAATTGCGCGACACCTTCGATGTGAACCCCGATGTGTCAGAGGCTGACTTGCAGGAGATGGCGTTGGCGCGGCCGGCGGTGCAAACCGCGCTCGCTGGCGCGCAGCCGGCTCGGGTGATTGTGCGGGCGCCGAAACTGGTGAACGTCGTCATCGCTTCGTGATTAGTAGCGCAGCGGCGGCAATGACGGTGGCGGGCCGGCGCACGGAACCGAGCAAGGATCAGAGACAACAACAGAGATTGAGACAGGGATAGCGATGAACGACAGTGTGAAGGCCGACGGCGCGCCCGCCGACGCGACCTCGCGCGTTGCCATCGTCACTGATTCCACTGCCAGCTTGCCTACGGCCATCGCAGCAGCACACAACATCTCGGTGGTGCCGGTATGTGTGATCGTGGGCGACACATCTCTTGATGAAGGTCCGGGGATCACCCCCGACAAGGTTGCCGCCGAACTCGCGGCGGGTTCGAAGGTCACCACATCGCGCCCGACACCCGAGGCGATGGGGATGGCGTACCGCGGGGCATCGTCTCGAGGCGCCCGCCGCCTCGTCAGCGTCCACATCTCAGCTGAGCTGAGTGCTACCCACGAATCCGCGGTGCTCGCAGCAAAGCACGCACCCGTGCCGTGCGCTGTGATCGATTCACGCACCACGGGTATGGCCCTGGGTTTCGCTGCTATCGCCGGCGCCCGACTGGCGGCTGCTGGTGCGGACGCCGAAGATGTGGCATCGGTGGTGACCGAAGTCGCTCAGCGATCGGTGACGGTTGTTTATGTGGAGTCGCTGGAGTTCCTCAAGCGCGGTGGCCGTATCTCGTCTCGCTCGGCAGCACTTGGAACTGCGCTGCGAGTGCACCCGTTGTTGGCGATGAACTCCGCGGGCACCTTGGAGGTGGTGGACAAGGTCCGCACCCAGAGTCGTGCCATCGGAGCGTTGGTGGACCACATCGTGAGTGCCAGCGAAGGATTCGCCGAAGGCGTCGATGCCGCGGTTCAACATTGCGCCGCCCCTGATGTTGCCGAGCGAGTCGCAGACATGCTGCGAATGCGTTTGGGCGAGCGAGCACGAGACATCTCGGTTGTGCCGTTGAGTGCAGCACTCAGCGTGCATGTCGGCCCAGGGTCGGTCGCAGTTTCCGCCGCGCCCGCCGTGCGTTTCTGAGCTCAGTACGAAACTCCGCACTGACGCGTCGCACATCCACATCAGCGCCTTCGTATGCGATGCACCGAATCGATGACGCCTACCTTGCGCCGTCATGCGCGCCCGCGACCCCGATGAACGTGTTGCGGAATTGCTCCACACAGCGCAAGCACCTTCCTCAGACGACCTGGCAGCGGTGTTTGCAGCCCAACATCCGCGCATCGATCGCCGGTGGCAACTGCTCGGTGCTGTGACACTGGTGTCGGTCGGTCTGTTGTGGTGGCGAGGTTGTCAGGTGGTGTGGACTCCAACCGCACCTCACACCGCGATGGTGATGATGCCCGGCCAAGCGAGCAGCCCATCGGGCACTCAATCGAGCGGCGCCGCTGCCGT
>JBEHCB010000105.1:0-3197 GCA_041192885.1 Actinomycetota bacterium | reverse complement strand
CAGCTCGATATGTCGACCACATGCCGATGGAAAGCAATCCGAGCGCGGGGATCGCGATCGTCAACCCGCCGAAACTCGGCTGCGCGCCGTACATCGCCAGCCAGGTTGTGAACGCGGCGCGGCTTGCGGCAGTGGCGTCGGCGCCACCGGTGCTTCGACCAGTCGCAGCCCAGATGAACAACACCACCGCGTACACCAACGCCGCCGTCCGCGCCAATGATCCCAGTGTCGACAGCACGCCAGGGCGAAGTGCACCAACAAGGTCCGGCCGCACGGCATCGTCCGCTTTGGCAGGACGAGCGGCGGTCGTGGTCACGGGCACATCGTCACAATCGGACGCCGCTGCCGCCTCGTGCCACGCCGCACAGCACACAACCGCAACTGCAACCGGCGGTTTCGGCAGCCGTTACTGTCATCGCCGTGACTCAGCGCCGAGAACGACTCCCCCGCGACGCTTGGGTTGCAACAACTGCGCGCGGCATGTCCATCCTTGGCGACAACATCGCCTATGTGTGCTTGGTCTGGCGGCTGAAGGATCACGGAACGGTCGCCGTGATGGCGCTAACGGTCGTGAACGCCGCAGTGATGGTCGCCGCCGCACCGTGGGCGGGGTTACTCGCAGACCGGGTGTCGGCTAAGAAGCTGGTGGCAAGCGTGACTGCGGCGCAGGCCGTGGTCGCCGCCGGATTGGCGTGGACCGGGTCGGGGCCGCTGACCATCGTCGGTATCGGCCTGCTCGCGCTCGGAACAGCGATGGTGAACCCTGCATGGCAGGCGCTGCTGCCGCGCTTGGTTGACGAAGCGCAACTCCCGCGCACGATGGGCCTTTCGCAAAGCCTGACATCAATCGGCGCGACTGCCGGCCCAGTCGTCGGCGGCGTGCTCGTAGCCGGGTTTGGAACCAGAACACCGATGTTGCTGGATGCAGCCAGCTTCCTTGTCTATGCCGGGTTGGCGTTAGCCCTGCGCAAAGACCGGGTGCCTTCGCCAACGCCGAAAGCCACCAGCCGCACTCGCGAGATCACCGCCGGGTTGGCAGTGCTGCGCAGTGACTCAGTGATGCGCACCTTGCTTGGCGTGCTGGTGTTCAGCGTTCTCGGCTTCGGTGCCCTCGGAGTGGTGGAGGTCTTCTTCATCACTGAGCAGCTCAAAGCCGATGCATCTGTTTATGGCCTGCTTTCCCTTGTCTACGGATTGGGCAACTTGGCCGGTGCGTTGTTGATGCCGCGATTTACTATCCCGAAGCGACTGCTAGGAGTCACTGCAATCGCTGCGGAAGTGGTGATCGCAATCGGGATTTTGGGCTTCGGCCTCAGCCGCTCCATCCCCGTGGCCGCGGCGACGCTGTTGTTCGCGGGCCTGGGCAACGGCGTCATCAACATGGTGTTCGGGCTGTTGTTCGCCTATCGGGTGCCCGATGAAGTTCGCGGCCGCTTCGGCGCTGCGTTCGGCAGCATCATCACCACCTCGAGCATGACGTCGATGCTGCTGGCGGGTTTGTTAGGAACTACGCTGAGCGCGGCAACCATCATCATGCTCGGCGGTGCGCTTGCAATGGCTGCTGGTGTCATCGGCCTGCCCGTTCTCTTACGCGCACAAGCACGGGATCCGCTAGCCGCACAGATCGCTGAGCCGAGTCGCTCAAGTGAAACGACATCTGCTGACGACGAACACTCAACTTCAGTCACAACCCCCGAACCACGGGCAGGCGACGAAAGCGAGACAGCAACGACGCCTCGCACTTAGCTCCCGAGCAGCGGGTCTTACTTACGCAGTGCTTCGTATGCCTCACGAGCCAAGCGAGCAGTCGCACTCGGTGTGCGACCGACCTTCACACCAGCCGCTTCAAGTGCGAGCTGCTTGGCCTCGGCGGTGCCGGAAGAGCCGGAGACGATGGCGCCGGCGTGGCCCATGGTCTTGCCTTCGGGCGCGGTGAAGCCGGCGACATAACCCAGGACCGGCTTGGTGACATGCTCCTTGATGAATGCGGCCGCGCGCTCTTCGGCGTCGCCGCCGATCTCACCGATCATGACGATGACATCGGTGTCTGGGTCGGCCTCAAACATGCGCAGGCAGTCGATGTGGGTGGTGCCGATGATCGGATCGCCGCCGATTCCCACTGCGGTTGAGAATCCGATGTCGCGCAACTCGTACATCATTTGGTAAGTCAGCGTGCCCGACTTGGAAACAAGGCCGATGCGGCCCGGGCCGGTGATGTCGGCGGGGATGATGCCGACATTGCAGGCGCCGACGGTGATCAACCCCGGGCAGTTCGGGCCGATGATGCGCGTCTTTCCTGATGCTTGAGCGCGCGCGAAGAATTCCGCGGTGTCGTGGACCGGGATGCCTTCGGTGATAACCACGCACAAGTGGACCTCGGCATCGATCGCCGACAGAACCGCGTCCTTGGCGAACTTCGGCGGCACGAACACCACCGACACATCCGCGCCGGTCGCAGCAACCGCTTCGGCGACGGAGTTGAACACCGGCACGCTCTTGCCGGACAGCTCGATGCTCTGTCCGCCCTTGCCCGGTGTGACACCAGCGACGATATTGGTGCCGGCGGCGATCATGCGGGCAGCGTGCTTGGAGCCCTCAGAGCCGGTGATGCCTTGGACGAGAACCTTGGTGTCCTTGGTGAGGAAGATCGACATGTTCCTATTTACCCTTCGCCTTGATTCCCGTTGTCACTTGCTCGCCAGCTCGGCGACGGCCGACGCTGCGTCATCCATCGTCTCGACGACGCGGATCACCGGCAGGTTCGCCTCGGCCAAAATGGCGCGGCCGGCATCGGCGTTGTTGCCGTCGAGGCGGCAGACGATCGGCTTGGTGACCTTCTCACCTGACTGCTCCAGCATGCCGATGGCTTGCACGATTCCGTTTGCGACCGCATCGCACGCGGTGATGCCGCCGAACACGTTGACGAACACGCTCTTCACATCCGGGTCGCTCAACACGATCTCCAGGCCGTCGGCCATCACCTGCGCGGAGGCGCCGCCGCCGATGTCCAGGAAGTTCGCCGGCCGAACGCCGCCGAAGTTCTCGCCTGCGTAAGCGACGACATCGAGGGTGCTCATCACCAAGCCGGCGCCGTTGCCGATGATGCCAACCTGGCCATCCAGCTTGACGTAGTTCAGGCCCTTCTCCTTGGCCCGCAGCTCCAAGCCGTTTTCTGCGGCGAGGTCAACCAAATCTGC
>JBEHCB010000104.1:0-7436 GCA_041192885.1 Actinomycetota bacterium | reverse complement strand
GACAACCCAATCGAGCGGGTGTAGCCAGCGTCGCGGGCTGCCATCAGCCCTTCGACGCACTCCTGCCACGACTGGTCACGGTTCACCCGGTGGATGGCGATGCAATCGGGAACAAATCCCATCGCGTCGCACGACCGTTCCGCAGCCTGCAGCAGATACGCCGGCGAACTATCCCGCCACCAATTCCCATTCTCACGGCGCAGACCGTTCTTGGTGAGCACAAACACCGAATCCCGGCCGCCGTGCCAACTGCGGACAGCCTCACCGACGATGGATTCGTTGTGGCCGACGCTCTCGTCATCGGGCGCGTAAATGTCTGCGGTGTCGATCACCGTCATCCCGGCGGCGAATGCTGCGTGCAGGACCGACACCCGCGACTGCAACTGTGCGTCGTCCTCATAGTGAGCGAACGACAACGGCATCGCACCCACACCGACGCGCGGCCAGGGGTTAGCAATGTCGCGGATACCGGTGGTCATGTGGCTCATTTCTATGCGGTGCTCGCGCCGACTGAACGCTCAGGGCACTTAAGAGTTTTCGTCCACGCCTAGGTGCGCGAACAGCAGTGCGCGAACCTTCGCAGCGTCTGCCTGGCCGCGAGTGGTCTTCATCACCGCGCCGACAATCGCACCAGCTGCCTGCACCTTGCCGCCGCGGATCTTCTCGGCGACATCGGGCTGTGCAGCGATGGCTTCTTCAATGGCTGCCAGAAGTGCGGAGTCGTCGCTCACGATCTCCAAACCTCGGGCGGCCACCACCTGCTCTGCCTTGCCCTCGCCGGCCAACACGCCAGCGATGACCTCTCGTGCGAGCTTGTCGTTGATGCGACCTGACGCGATCAAGGCTTCGACTTCCACGATGTCCGCGGGACTGATCGCCAGCTCTGCCAACTCCACGCCTTGGTCGTTGGCGGTTCGTGCCAACTCACCGAGCCACCACTTGCGCGCGGCGGCGTCATCGGCGCCGGCGGCGATGGTGGCAACCACCAAATCCAGTGCACCGGCGTTGATGATGGAATCCATCTCAGTGTCGTTGACTCCCCACGCCTCTTGCAGGCGCGCACGGCGTTGCGCCGGCGGCTCGGGCAGCGTGGCGCGCAATTCCTCAACCCACTCGCGCGAGGGGGCAATCGGCACCAAGTCTGGCTCTGGGAAGTAGCGGTAGTCCTCCGCCTCTTCCTTGCTGCGGCCGGATGTCGTGAGGTTCGTGTCCTCGTGCCAGTGACGGGTTTCCTGAGTCACAGTGCCGCCGGCGGCCAACACCGCGGCCTGGCGCTGCATCTCGAAACGCACTGCCTTCTCGATCGAGCGCAACGAGTTCACATTCTTCGTCTCGGTGCGGGTGCCGAAAGGCGAATCCGCGCTCGCCCGCAGCGAGACATTCGCGTCACAGCGGAGCGATCCCTGGTCCATGCGCACATCTGAGACGCCGAGTGCGCGCAGCAGGTCGCGCAGCATCGTCACATAAGCGCGGGCGACAGCCGGTGCGTACTTGCCGGCGCCGACGATCGGTTTGGTGACGATCTCGATCAACGGGATTCCGGCGCGGTTGTAGTCGACGATTGAGTAGTCAGCACCGTGAATGCGGCCAGTCGCACCGCCCTGGTGGGTGGTCTTTCCGGTGTCTTCTTCCATGTGCGCGCGCTCGATCTCGATGCGGAACACGCGCGTTCCATCATCGGTCTCGACCGGCACTTCCAGATAGCCGTTGAATGCAATCGGCTCGTCATATTGCGATGTCTGGAAGTTCTTCGGCATGTCGGGATAGAAGTAGTTCTTGCGCGCGAAGCGGCACCAGGTGGCGATCTCGCAGTTCAGGGCCAAGCCAATGCGCAGCGCGGCTTCGACGGCTTTCTTGTTCACCGCTGGCAGAGCGCCGGGCAGACCCAGGCACACGGGGCAGACTTGAGTGTTCGCCGGCGCTCCGAAATCAGTGGCGCAACCGCAGAACATCTTCGACGCGGTGTTCAGCTCGACGTGCACTTCCAAACCCATCACCGGGTCGAAGCGCTCGAGCACCTCGTCGTATTCCATCAACGCAGGCATGCTCATAGTGCTCATTGCAACCCCTTGCTGTGGCTCAGAATCGGCGCACCCCATTGCTGCAACAGTGCTGCTTCTAATGCGCCGCCGACGGCGTACATGCGCTCGTCCTTGCGGGCCGGCGCCATGATCTGCAAGCCCACAGGCAGGTTGTCTTCCGGTGCCAGACCGACCGGCAGCGACATACCCGGGGTACCCGCCAAGTTCGCCGGGATGGTGGCGATGTCGTTCAGGTACATCGCCAACGGGTCATCGAGCTTCTCACCGAGCTTGAATGCCGTGGTCGGCGCCGTCGGCGAGACCAAGACATCCACCTGCTGGAACGCTTGGTCGAAATCGCGCTGGATCAGGGTGCGGATCTTCTGCGCGCTGCCGTAATAGGCGTCGTAATAGCCGGCGGACAATGCGTAAGTGCCGAGGATGATGCGGCGCGTTACTTCCTCGCCGAACCCGGCAGCGCGCGTGCGCGCCATCACTTGCTCCACAGAGGATTCGCCGTCGTCACCTGCACGCACGCCATAACGCATGCCGTCGAACTTGGCGAGGTTGCTGGAGCATTCGCTCGGCAAGATCAAGTAGTAAGCGGCAAGCGCGTAATCGAAGTGCGGGCATGAGACCTCGACGATCTCCGCGCCCAACCCGGCGAGCACCTCCAACGCCTCGGTGAAGCGCTGACGCACGCCGGCTTGGTACCCCGCGCCGCCGAGTTCCTTGACGACGCCGATCTTCATGCCGGTCAGGTCGCGGGTGCCGGCAGCGGCGACCATGTCCGCCACCGGCTCATTCAGCGATGTCGAATCGTGTGGGTCGTAACCGGCGATCACCTGGTGCAACAGCGCCGCATCGAGCACCGTGCGTGCACAAGGTCCTGCTTGGTCGAGGGATGATGCCAAGGCGATCAGCCCGTAACGCGACACGGCGCCGTAAGTCGGCTTCACACCGACTGTCGCCGTAACGGCCGCCGGTTGGCGGATCGAACCGCCGGTGTCGGTGCCGATGGACAGCGGCGCCTCGAATGCAGCGAGCACCGCCGACGAACCACCGCCGGAACCGCCCGGGATGCGCTCCAGATCCCACGGGTTACGGGTGGGGCCGTAAGCGGAGTGCTCGGTGGATGAACCCATCGCGAATTCGTCCATGTTGGTCTTGCCCAAGATCACGATGCCGGCTGCCTTCAACCGGGCAGTGACAGTCGCGTCGTACGGCGGCCGCCAACCTTCCAACATCTTGGAGCCGCAGGTGGTGGGGATGCCTTGCATGCACATGACATCTTTGAGCCCCAGCGGAACGCCGGCCAGCGGGCCCAGGGGCTCGCCAGCCGCGCGCTTGGCATCGACGGCAGCGGCAGCGGCCAGAGCACCGGCGGTGTCCACGTGCAGGAATGCATGGACTCGCTCGTCCACCTCGGTGATGCGGTCGAGGTGTGCCTGTGCGACTTCGACTGCACTCGCCTGGCCATCGCGAACAAGAGTCGCGAGTTCGGATGCGTCCTTGTGAATCAAGTCGTTCATCTCACGCCTCCTCATCCAAGATGCGTGGGACGCGGAAACGCTCGTCTTCAACGCTGGGCGCTCCAGACAATGCCTGCTCAGCAGTCAGCGACGGCTGCACAACATCGTCGCGGAAGACATTGGTCAACGGCTGCGGGTGGCTGGTGGCCGGCACATCGTCGCCAGCGACCTCGCTCACCTTCGCCACCGAGCCGAGGATGACTTCCAGCTGCTCGGCGTAATAGCCGAGTCGGTCGACGGGGATGTCGATGCGCGCCAGCTTGGCCAGGTGCGCGACATCGTCGGCGGAGATCTTGGGGGTCTCGGACACGCGCGAATCCTAGGCAACGCGCGTCAGCGGGCGGGAATCGCCGATGCTCCCTCAGTCAATAGGCGCTCGAAACCGTCCGCATCCAGGATCGGCACGCCCAAGGCGAGCGCTTTGTCGTACTTGCTGCCTGCGTTCTCGCCAGCCACGACCACATCGGTCTTCTTGCTCACCGACCCAGCCACCTTGCCGCCGCGCTCAGTCACGGCCTCGGCAGCGCTGTCGCGGGTGTAGCCGGGCAGGCTGCCGGTGATCACCACGGTCAGCCCCTCTAAGACATCGGAACTGCGAGCCTTGGCTTGATCTGCCATCACCACCCCGGCATCTCGCCAGCCGATGACGATGTTTTGGTGCCAATCGATCGCGAACCAGTCTGTTATCGACTGTGCGATGACTTCGCCGACGCCTTCGACCGCGGCGAGCTCGTCAGTCGTCGCAGCCATGACTGCATCCATCGTCAGGAACCTCGACGCCAATGCTTGGGCTGCCGTCGGTCCGACATGCCTGATCGACATCGACACCAACACCCGCCACAGCGGACGCGACTTGGCGGCGGCGATATTCGCAAGCAACTTTTCAGCATTGGTCGTTAGTTCCGGGCCGGCTTTGCCCGCGCGGGTGAAGAACGGTGACCGCAGCAATCGTTCGGCAGTCACATCGAACAACTCACCTTCGCCGACCAAGACGGAATCGTCCAGCAGCGCAGCAGCTGCTTTCTCCCCCAGACCTTCGATGTCCAGTCCTGCTCGGCTGCCGATGTATTCCAAACGCCCGCGCACCTGAGACGGGCAGCCGCGGTGATTCAGGCAGCGAATATCGACATCGCCTTCCTTCTCCGGCGCCAGTGCGCTGCCGCAACTCGGGCAAGAGGTCGGCATGACGAACGCGCGCTCGCTGCCGTCGCGCAATTCCATGACCGGGCCGAGGACCTCGGGGATGACATCTCCGGCTTTGCGCAAGAACACCATGTCGCCGATCAGCACGCCTTTGCGCTGCACTTCTTCGCCGTTGTGCAATGTGGCCATCGAGACCGTCGACCCGGCGACGCGGACCGGTTCCATCACCGCGAACGGGGTCACACGGCCCGTGCGGCCGACATTGACCTCGATATCCAGCAATCGGGTGCGCACAACTTCCGGCGGGTACTTGAATGCGATCGCCCAACGCGGAGCGCGCGACGTCTCACCGAGTTGATCCTGGAGGTCGAGGCGGTCAACTTTGATGACCACACCGTCGATCTCGTGCTCGACATCGTGTCGGTGCTCGCCCCACTGTTGAACATATGCCGCGACATCCGCTGCGGTGTCGACCACCGCGACGCGGGAACTCGTCGGCAAACCCCAGGCTTTCATGGCTTCGTATGTTTCTGATTGGGTCGCAGGCGAGTAACCCTCGCGCGCGCCGATCCCGTGGACGATCAACTTCAGTCGTTCCAGGCGCGCCAACGCTTGGTCCAGATCAGCCTGGGCACGAGATTTGGATACATCGGTGCGCGAGGTGTGCACCTTCTCCAATCGCCGATCGACCCGCTGGCGCAATGTGCCCGCCGCTGCGTTGCGTGGGTTGGCATATGCAGGTTGCGCACGTTCTGCCTGCTGGCGGTTGATCTCGTCGAAGTCGGCGACATCGAAGTAAACCTCGCCGCGCACTTCCAGCAGGGTCGGAACTGCCGCACCCGTCAATCGTCTTGGTATCCCCGGAATGAATGGCACATTGAAAGTGACATCCTCGCCGACTCGGCCGTCCCCGCGAGTTGCCAACGAGTGCAGGGCACCGTCGCGGTAGACGATGTCGACAGCGAGACCATCGACTTTGAGTTCACATAAGAACTGCGGCTGCTCTCCCAGATCGCGCACCACGCGACTGGTCCATCCATCCAGCTCTTCAGCATCGAACACGTTGTCCAGGCTGTACATCCGGTTGAGGTGCTCAACCGGTTCGAACATCGCCTCGCGACCGCCACCGACCGACTGAGTAGGCGAGTCGCCGGTGCTCAACTCCGGAAAATCGGCTTCCAGCTCGATCAGCTCGCGAAACGCGCGGTCGTACTCATCATCGGAAATCGTCGGGGCATCGTGTTGGTAATAACGGGTGCGCGCCTCCTCGATGACAGCGACCAACTGCTGCCATCGCTGCCTCGCATCCTGCGGTGTCACTCAGAGCCCTCTCGCGGTGTTCCAGCATTGCGCCCGCTGCTGCGGTGCGGCGAATTCACATGTCGATGTCGCCGATTGTGCCACCTGCCAACGACGCAGATGCCGTTTGAAGTGCGTGCATGACTGCGCGCGCCTGCACTGCCGATGCCCCTGCCAGACCACACGATGGCGTCAGCACGGTCCGTTCCAACCACGTTTGCTCATCAAAGCCGAGCCGCACCCGCAGGCGATCGGCTGCGGCGAGGGCAACGGATTCGAGTTGTCGAGCCGGTAACCCCCACTGCGCAGGGTGCAGCACGCCCAACACCAAGTCCAATCCCGCATCGCCGGCCCCGCCAAGGACATCCAGCACATCGGGGCGCACAGCGCGGATGTCGATGCTGATACCGCGAGCGCCGGATCCGCGCATCACCTCCACGGGTGCATCTCCCGCGCAGCAATGCACCCACACATCGGCCCCGATACCTGCGACCGTGGTCGATAGCAGCGCAGTCGCTTCCGCGGCGGGCACCGCCCGATGGCGGTGCAGACCACTGGCGGTTGGCACCTTGCCGCCGACCACCTGCGGCAGCATCGGCTCATCCACCTGCACGATGACTTTCGGCACACCGCTGAGTCTGCGGATGGCCTCTGCGATCTGCGCCGATGCTTCGGCAATGACGGTCGCGAGGTCAACGACGAAGGTGCGATCACTGATCATCCGCTCGCCGTTAGCACCCTCCAGCATCGACGCGGTGGTGAACGGGCCGGCAACTTGCATCTTCACAGGTTCGCCGAACCCGGCGAGGACTGCACAAAAGGCGTCAACGTCGGCCGACAAGATTCCAGCGGCGGATTCCATGTCCTGACCTGGCGCCGATCGCCGCCAGCCGCTTGGTCCCAGGCTGGCGGCAAAATCGCGATCAATGCCCGCGGCCATCGCCAATGTGCGGCCGATCATGTCCGCACCCACACCGCGGTCCGGTGCTTCCGCCAGGTACGGCAAACCGGCGGCCAACTCAACCGATCGCTCGTGAAACAGCGTTGCGGCAAATGTGCAGCTGTCGCTGTTGAAACCCAGCGCAGCCGGCAGCGAGCCGATGCCGGTGAATCTGAATGACTCGCGCAGCGAAGCAGATTCGGCGTTCACTGCACTCCGGTGCGGCAGATCGTGGCCGAGCCGAGCACCGTCTCGCCTTCGTACAGCACCATCGCCTGTCCCGCGGCGACTCCGCGGATGCGCGCGGCCGTTTCCACGATTAATTCGCCGTTCTCAACTTTGGCAGTCGCGACCGGCACCGCTTCACCGTGGGCGCGCACTTGGATGAACAACGGTCCGCGGTCGAGTAAATCCTGCGGGCGGCCACACCAGATGATTCGATCGCCGGTGATGATGTCGACATCGAGCAAGGTCGGCGGGCCGATCAGGACGCGATTGCTT
>JBEHCB010000103.1:0-4996 GCA_041192885.1 Actinomycetota bacterium | reverse complement strand
TTCGCAACCCTGGAAACCCATCGCTCCGCCTTGGACGGTGGGGTCAGAGCAGAATGCCACCACTTCGTGGCCGTTGATGCGGCCAGTGGCCGAGATGAAGCCTCGGTCGTCCTCGGGCGTGAACGCGATCCACTCGCCGCCATCAAACAGCGCGCTGAGGCGTGCCTGCGGGCTGCGAGGATCGAGTTCGGCGGAATCGGTGCTCATTACGCGCTCCTAAAGACAACGGCGACGTCGTGTCCACCGAAGCCGAATGAGTTGTTGATGGCGTGAATCGTGCCGGCAGCAAGTGGCCGCTGGCTCGTCGCGACATCTAGATGGATGTCCGGGTCTTGATTGTCCAAGTTGATCGTCGGCGGCACGATGCGGTTGTGCAAGGCGAGAACGCAGGCGATGCTTTCAATCGCACCCGCGCCACCGAGCAGGTGCCCTGTCATCGACTTGGTTGCCGTGACCACGATCGAATCGGCGTGATCGCCGAATGCCGCCCTGATCGCGACCGATTCGGCAACATCGCCGGCCGGTGTTGATGTCGCGTGAGCATTGATGTGGACGATATCCGCCGGGGAAACGCCGGCATCCTCGACAGCTCGCAACATGGCGCGAGCTGCGCCGCTGCCATTCGGATCCGGTTGGGCCATGTGGTGGGCATCCGCAGTCATTCCGCTGCCGGCGACGTACGCGTAGACACGTGCGCCGCGAGCTCGGGCATGTTCCTCAGACTCAATCACAAGCACCCCCGCACCTTCGCCCATAACAAAGCCATCACGGTCGACGTCGTAAGGGCGAGACGCTGCTTGCGGGTTGTCGTTGCGGGTTGAGAGTGCGCGCATCGCCGCGAAGTTGGCCATCGGCGAGGGGTGGACTGCGGCTTCGCAGCCGCCGACGATCGCGATGTCGATCTTGCCCAAGCGAATGAGCATCGACGCCCAGGCCAGTGCCTCGGCACCAGAGGCGCATGCGCTTACTGGTGCGTGGACCCCTCCACGCGCCCCGAACTCCAGGCCGACCACTGCCGCAGGGCCGTTTGGCATCAACATTGGCACGCTGTTGGGGTTGATGCGGTTCCAGCCGCGTTCCCGCAAGGTGTCGTAGCTGTCAAGCAGGGCGTGCACACCGCCGATGCCGGATGAGACAACGCTCGCGAGGCGATCCGGATCAACGTCCGGGGAGCCGGCATCGGCCCAAGCCTCACGTGCGGCAATCAGCGCAAACTGCTCCGAACGGTCGAGCTTGCGTGCTTCGATTCGATCGAGCATCTCGGCCGGCTCCACGGCGATGGTGGCGCCGAAAGTGACGGGGAGTTCGTACGCAGCGAACCGCTCATCCAGCAAGCGGATGCCGCTGGTGCCGGCCATCAGACCAGACCAGAAGTCGCCGACGTTGGCTCCAAGCGGCGTCGTGGCACCGAGGCCGGTGACGACGACTGCTTTGTCGTTCGCGTAACCCATGATCACTCCTCACGCACGCGCCCCGTAGGCGTGCACACAGCAGCTAGGTGGGCGCAGCGGCCCGTCGAGCCTCTGCGGTGCTGCTTCGGTCAGGCGTTTTCGGCGATAAACGTGACTGCGTCGCCCACGGTCTCGAGGCTGTTGACCTTGTCGTCCGTAATCTTGACGCCGAACTTGTCCTCGCAGGCCATGACTACTTCAACCATGGACAGGGAGTCGATATCCAAGTCGTCACGGAAGCTCTTCTCCATGCTGACGATCGATGGGTCAACACCAGCGAGGTCGTTGCAGATGCCTGCCAGGCCCTCGAGGATCTCCTGCTCGGTCATGTTGTCTCCTTGTGCTGATGGAAGTGCGCATGCGCCGGGATGGCACATGCGAAGCATGTGTGTCTTACGGGATGCGGATGACTTGCGCCGACCACACCAATCCCGCCCCAAATCCAATCACCAGCGCAAGCCCGCCGGCGGGAAGGCGGCCTTCGGCGCGCAACGCGTCCATTGCCAGTGGAATCGACGCCGCTGAAGTGTTGCCCATGTGCACGATATCGCGCGCGACGATGACAGATTCGGGAAGATTCAAGTACTTCACCAGCGCGTCCGTGATGCGGTTGTTCGCTTGGTGGGGGATGAAGCAATCGAGGTCAGATGCGCTGATGCCGGCCGCGGCCAACGCATCGCCGACGACCGTGGTCATCTCGCCGACCGCCCATCGGAAAACAGCTTGGCCCTGCATCGTCAGTTTCGGGCGTTCGCGAGGTACGTCATCTGCGCTGCTGCGAACAGGCGTCGGCGGCTCGGATGTGATCACATCGGCCGCAGCCCCGTCCGAGCCCCACTGCACAGGACCGATGCCGGGCTCGTCGCTGGCGGACACCACCACTGCGCCCGCGCCGTCGGCGAACAGGAATGCAGTGCCACGGTCTTCCATGTTGGTGAAGTCCGAGAGTTTCTCTGCGCCGATGACCAGTACATGGTTGCCGACGCCCGTGCGTAGAAGTCCCTCGGCGATCACCAAGCCGTAGCTGAATCCCGCGCACGCCGCAGCGATGTCGAATGCCGCGGCCTTGCTGCCCAAACGGTTGGCGACTACCGCTGCAACCGATGGAGTCACAACTCTGTTCGACACGGTGCTGATGACGATTGCGGCAATGTCACTCGGGGTGATGCCCGCATCCGCCATGGCTCGTTCGGCGGCCGCGGTCGCCATATCTATGACTGACTCGTCGTCAGTCGCCCATTGCCGGGAGATGATGCCGGTGCGTTCCCGGATCCATTCATCGGATGAGTCGATGTGCTCGCAGATCTCGTCATTGGTAACTGTGCGAGATGGCCGGTATGAGCCCAGGCCTGAGATTCGCGCATAGGCGGAGCCCGTGGTGGAGACGATGGCAGTCATGTCGCGGCTCAGCTCTGGCCGATGGGGTGAAGTCGCAGAATTCCTTGCCCCGGGTTCACGGGATCGCCATCCTGTGCCAACCATTCGACAACCACACCGGAGTGCGGGGTAATGATGTCGATGGTGTCACGCAGGCTTGTGATGCTGCCGATAGCCGAACCGGCTGCAAACTCGCCAGCTTCGCCTGCCCGGCGGAAAGTGCCCTTTGCAGGGGCGACCACGAGTCGCCACGTCGGTTCGTTGGCGGACTCCGATGGTTTGCCGTGGCGATCGATCAAATCAGCCGCCGCAGCGAGGTCATCCGGGGACTTGATGGTGAGGATCTCGACATCTGGCAGGGCCCGCTTGGCCAAGCCGGCCAAGGTGCCGGCCGGCGGCAGTTCGATGAGCGCCGTGACACCCATGTCCTGCATGGTCTGCATGCACAAGTCCCAGCGCACTGGGTTGCTGACCTGCGACACCAAGCGGCCGAGGAATTCGCGACCGTTGCGCACCACTTGGCCGTCGGCGTTGCTGATGATCGGCACGCGCGCGTCGTGGGTGGAGATTGCACGGGAGTAGTCGCTGAGCACGTGCACAGCCGGCTGCATGTGCGATGTGTGGAAAGCGCCGGCGACCTGCAGGCGCCGCAACTTCGCTCCAGCAGGCGGATTGGCGTCGAGGGAATCCAACTGCTCGATGGTGCCGGCGGCGACGATTTGGCCGGCGCCGTTGATGTTGGCAGGAGTGATTCCAAGGCTCAGCAGGTGGGCGCTCACGACGTCGGAGTCGCCGCCGAGCACCGCGGTCATGCCCGTGGCCGTTGTCGCAGCGGCCGCTGCCATAGCTTTGCCGCGTTCGCGCACGAAAACCATGGCTTGTTCGGCACTGATGATGCCCGAGCCGCCCGCCACTGTGATCTCGCCGACGCTGTGCCCGGCGCCAGCGCCGATCTTTGCGTAGGCCTCAGATGGGTGGGGAAAGATCTCCAGCAACGACACCATGCCTGCGGCGACCAACAGGGGTTGGGCGATGGCGGTGTCTTTGATCGTCTCGGCGTCGCTTGTGGTGCCGTGGGCGATGAGGTCAATGCCTGCGACGGCCGAGAGCCACCGCATACGGTCGAGGACTCGGGGGATCGCCAGCCACGGCTCCAAGAAGCCCGGAACCTGGGAACCCTGACCCGGCGCGACGACAACGAGCATGGGGCGTGAGTCTAGTTAACGGGCGGTGACGCGCATCACCGCACACGTAGCGTGTGTCCGATAAGTCTGGTTCACACGCGCAACCTGGTCACGGACGGTCCTTGCGGTGGTGATAGCGATGCTCGTCAGCCAGAGCCTTCAGTGCTGCCTGCATCCGCAGCTGCCGGGTTTCCAATGTCGTACTTGGCTGCTGCTTGTGCAGCCGCACCTTCGCGGTAGGCACCCTGCTGTTCCAGGGTGAGCAAGGTCTTCACAACTATCGACTCTGCATCCACGAGGAAGTGTCGGCGCAAAGCCCCCCGGGTGTCGGCCATCCCCCAACCGTCGGTGCCCAAGGTCGCGTAGTGCTGACTCACATACGGTCGAATTTGGTCCTGGACCGCATTCATGTAGTCGCTGACGCCGATCACGGGACCTGGTGCACCTGCCAATGCAGCAGTGACATACGGGGTGCGCCGAGTCGTCGGATCGAGCAGGTTTGCTCGGTCGGCATCCAGGCCGTCTCGGCGCAGTTCATTCCATGAGGTGACCGACCAGACATCCGCGACCACGTCCCATTCGTCGCGCAGCAGTTGCTGGGCCTTCAGCGCCCATGGCACCGCAACACCTGAGGCGAGAAGTTGCACTCGCGTGCCCTCGCCCTCGCCGTTGCGTAGTTTGTAGATGCCCTTCAGGATTCCTTCGACGTCGACATCGTCCGGTTGCGCTGGTTGTGCGTACGGCTCGTTGTACATCGTGATGTAGTAGAAGATGTCTTCGGCGTTCTCGCCGTACATGCGGCGCAGTCCGTCCTTGATGATGTGCGTCAGCTCGTATGCGTACGCGGGGTCATAGGCAACAACGGCGGGGTTGGTGGATGCCAACAAGTGCGAGTGGCCGTCTTGATGTTGCAGGCCTTCGCCGTTGAGTGTCGTTCGTCCGGCGGTAGCGCCCAGCACGAAGCCGTTGCACAACTGATCCATC
>JBEHCB010000102.1:0-8594 GCA_041192885.1 Actinomycetota bacterium | reverse complement strand
GTTCTTCGGCGATGCGCACTGCCAATGTCTCGATCAAGTTCACGGCCGATCCGGTGACATGTGCCATCACCTTCGCCGCGACGACGGAGTAATCCACGGCCTGGTCGATGTCGTCAGATTGCGCGGCTGCGGTGAACACCAGCGGTTTCGGGAACATGCGCACATCAACGACGAACTCCTGGCCCGACATCCGCTCATGTTCGAACACACCATGTCGACCGTGACCACGCAGCCCGGCCAGCTCGATGCATGCGGCGTCGGCATGAATGTGGTGATCGAATCTCTCAGGCATCGTTCACCGCCAATGCGTGAGCAACGGCAATCGCATCGCACGTTGCTCGGACATCGTGGACACGCACCGCCCACAAGCCCAACGCGGCAGCCCAGAAACTGAAGGCAGCGGTTGCAACATCGCGCTGCTCGACGGGACGCGGATCGCTTGGTGAATCCAGCAATTCTCCCAAGAATCGCTTGCGACTGGCACCGAGCAGCACCGGCAACCCCAACGAGCGAACCGGGCCGAGGTTGCGAAGCAGATCCCAATTTTGTGCCGGGGTCTTTGCGAAGCCGATGCCCGGATCGATGATCAGTTGTTCGCGAGCGACACCCGCAGTCAGAGCGGCAGCGACTCGCGACTGCAGTTCCTGCGCCACCTCGGCCGCGATGTCCGCGTACTCAGCGCGCGCATACATATCGGCGCTGTCGCCGCGGTTGTGCATGAGCACATACTGAACGCCAGTCTCGGCAACAACATCGAACATCTGCGGGTGGCGACCGCAACTGACATCGTTGATGATGCTCGCGCCAACAGAGACGGCGGCCGCCGCGGTCTCTGCATGGCGGGTGTCCACACTCACCTTGACGCCGGCCTCCGCCAATGCGGCGATCACCGGCAGGAGGCGTCGCTGCTCTTCGGCTGCGTCAACAGGCTCAGCGCCGGGGCGGGTTGATTCACCGCCGACATCGACGATGTCAGCGCCGGCCGCGGCCAGGCCGAGTCCGCGTTGCACTGCGGAATCGACATTCACGAAGCCGTCTGCCACCAAAGGATCAGACTCGGCGAATGAGTCGGGAGTGACATTCACGATGCCCATAACCAACGGCGGCATCGAACTCACCTGGCGATCAGGGCCATCGCTTCTGCGCGCGTGGCCGGATCGCGCAGAACCCCTCGGACAGCAGATGTGGTGGTACGGGCTGATGGCTTGCGCACTCCGCGCATGGACATGCACATGTGCTCGCATTCGATCACCACGATGCAGCCCAGCGCGCCGAGTGCTCCCATCAAGGCGTCGGCGATCTGCGTTGTCATCCGCTCTTGCACCTGCAAACGGCGCGCATAAACCTCGACCAACCGGGCCAGTTTGGACAAGCCGGTGATTCGCCCATCTTCGCCCGGGATGTAGCCGATATGGGCAACACCGTGAAATGGCATCAAGTGGTGCTCGCACAGGGATTGCACTTCGATATCTCGAACCAAGACCAGTTCCTGGTGACCCAGATCGAATGTGGTGCCGAGTACTTCGCTGGCATCGCTGCGGGCACCCTCGGTGAGCTCGCGCATGGATCGAGCCACCCGCGCAGGGGTGTTGCGCAAGCCGTCTCGATCTGGGTCTTCCCCGATTGCAACCAGGAGGGCTCGCACGGCCGCAGCAGCCGCAGGCTCATCAAAGTCGCCGACGCTGTGGGATGTCAGCGACACCGGGTCGATGCCCGATGGCTGGTTGCCGTGTGTCGACTCCTGCACCATCTGCCGAACCTTTACGCGTGTGGGTCCATCGGCGGCATCGGCCGCGCGGGCACCTGCACAGGCGGAGTCTCACTGGGCACCCGCCTAGTCGAGCCGGTCCATGCGGGCCGATTGGGCCGGCGGATCAACGGCTCGAAGATCCGTGCGACTTGAGACTTGTCGAGCGTCTCCCGCTCGAGGAGTTCGACCACCAACGCATCCAACACATGCCGGTTCTCACTCAGAATGTCGTAAGCCTCGTGATGGGCGTTGTCGATGAGGCCGCGGATCTCCTCGTCGATCGCCGCAGCGACTTCTTCGGAGTAATCACGCTGATGTCCGACCTCACGACCGAGGAATACCTCGCCAGTCGCTTGGCCGTACTTGATCGCACCAAGCCGTTCAGTCATGCCGTACTGGGTCACCATTGCCCGCGCGACTGCTGTCGCCTTCTCGATGTCATTGCTGGCGCCGGTGGTCGGGTCGTGGAATATCAACTCTTCTGCTGCACGACCTCCGAGCATGTACGCCAACTGGTCGAGCATCTGCGCGCGCGTGGTTGAGTGCTTGTCATCCTCCGGCAGCACCATCGTGTAGCCGAGGGCTCGCCCGCGTGGCAAAATCGTGATCTTGTGAACGGGGTCGGTGTTGGGCAATGCAGCCGCAACCAACGCGTGCCCGCCTTCGTGGTACGCGGTGATGAGCTTCTCGTGATCATCCATCACCCGAGTGCGCTTCTGTGGTCCGGCGATGACGCGGTCGATCGCCTCGTCGAGAATCGCATTGCTGATGTTCTCAGCGCTGGTGCGTGCGGTCAGCAGCGCCGCTTCGTTCAACACATTTGCCAAGTCCGCGCCGGTGAAACCAGGCGTGCGACGAGCAACAGCGCGCAGGTCCACATCCGCTGCAAATGGCTTGCCTTCAGCGTGCACTTTGAGGATTGCTTCGCGGCCATCCAGGTTCGGCGCATCCACCGCGATCTGCCGGTCGAAACGGCCCGGGCGCAGCAGCGCCGGATCCAAGATGTCAGGGCGGTTTGTCGCAGCAATCAAAATCACGCCGCCAGTGACATCGAAACCATCCATCTCGACCAGCAACTGGTTGAGTGTCTGCTCACGCTCATCGTGTCCGCCGCCCAGACCAGCACCGCGGTGCCGGCCCACGGCGTCAATCTCGTCGACGAAGATGATGGCCGGGGCCGCGGCCTTGGCTTGTTCGAACAAGTCACGCACACGGCTGGCGCCGACGCCGACGAACATCTCGACGAAATCGGAACCGGAGATTGAGAAGAAGGGAACGCCCGCTTCGCCGGCTACGGCTCGCGCCAGCAAGGTCTTTCCTGTTCCTGGTGGTCCGTAAAGCAGGACGCCCTTGGGGATCTTCGCGCCGACCTTGGTGAACTTCTCCGGAGCCGACAAGAACTCCTTGATTTCGTGCAGTTCTTCAACGGCCTCGTCGACGCCGGCCACATCGGCGAATGTGGTCTTCGGCATGTCTTTGCTCACGGCTTTGGTCTTCGCCTTGCCGAAGTTCATGATCCGGCTGCCGCCACCTTGCATTTGGTTGAGGAAGAAGAAGAGCAGCAACAACATCAAGGCAATCGGGATCAGCGATACCAGGATCGAAACCCAGATGCTCGAGCGCGGTTTCGTGGAATTCCACGGGACGCCAGCCTTGCGGGCCAGTTCGATGATTGCGGACTGCTGACCTTCGTTGAATTGCGATGTGATCTTGGAGCCGTCGTCCTTGGTCACCACCAGCGATTGATCGCCATCGACAATCAGGACGTGCGCATCCGTGTTGGGGCTCAACTGCGAGATGGTCGAGTAAGCCTCGTGCGTCTCTACAGCCTTGGGCCCACCCATCCCAGACAGCACATTGGTGATGACGATGACCGCCAGCACGATGAGCAAGATCCAGGACAGTGGTCCACGAAACAGTCTTTTCACGCGTCATCCGGACTTGTAACAGTCCGTCTCCCTTCGTGTCAGCCGCGACAAATCTGCAACTTCAGCCCCGTCGGCGCAGCACCCGCGGCCCGCGCCCGATAAGCGTAAGCCTGAGCGCCCGCTTGCGCGCAGGGTGTACGCCAACCCCGCTCGGTCGACCCTTCAGTTACGCCTGCTCGTACACGTGCGGGGCCAATGCGGCCACGCACGTCAGGTTGCGGTAACGCTCGGCGTAATCCAGGCCGAATCCCACAACGAACTCATCGGGGATGTCGAACCCCAGGTACTTGACCGGGACATCCACCTTCACCGCGGCAGGTTTGCGAAGCAGACACAGGACTTCAACTGACGCAGCCCCGCGGCTGCGCAGGTTCTGCACCAACCACGACAGCGTCAAGCCTGAGTCCAGGATGTCTTCGATCACCAGCACATGTCGGCCGTTCAAATCGATGTCGAGATCCTTGAGGATGCGCACGACTCCACTCGAGCGGGTGCCGTAGCCATAGGACGACACCGCCATCCAATCCATCTCCACCAACCGCGGCAGGGCGCGCGCCAAGTCGGCCATGAGCATCACTGCGCCTTTGAGCACGCCAACCAGAAGCAGATCGCGATCGCGGTAGTCCTCATGCACATCAGCGGCGAGTTCCCGGATTCGCTGCTGGATCTGCTCTTGCGTCACAATGATGGATCCAAGGTCTTCACTGATCTGTTGGTGATCCATGTCTGCTCCGTCAGGGTCGATTGCGAGAAGTGCAGTCCGCCGGCGCGGTTGATGCGGCGAAGCCTACGAGTCGGTACCTGACCGCGTGAACGCGAGTCGCTCATCGGCAGCGAGCACCGACACCACTCCCGGCATCGCTAACGGCCCCACTGTCATTGGCGCCATGACTGCGTCACTGATCCGCTGGTAGTGCCTCGACGTGACCTCCGCAAGCGGGCAACCGATCTCTTCCAGGACCAAACGAAAGACACGGTGCAGCACCGCCGGCGGCAATTGCCTCAGCATCAAGCGATTCAACACAATTGTCGTTCCCGCCGCTGTTCGGGCACGTTCAATTTCCGACACGGCAATTGCCGATAGCGCCTCGTCATCCAGGCGCAACAGCTCGGCTGTCCTGGCCAACGAGATGATCGCTTTGTCGCCAAGCACTGAGCGCAAAGCCGGCATCAGTTCATGCCTGACACGCGAGCGCAGAAACCTCGGATCGTCGTTGTGGGGATCGCGCCACACGGCCGTATCCGCTGGCAGGCACGCGTGCACAGCCTCCCGCCGGCACCGCAGCAGCGGACGCAACCACGTCCCGTCGTCACCGCGCATCCCCGCAAGTGAGCGCGCACCTGAGCCACGGGCTAAACCCAGCAGCACCGTTTCGGCCTGGTCGTCGAGAGTATGCGCAAGCCAGATTCGGGGGGCGCGAACCGCACTGGCATAGCTCATCAATGCGGTCCTGCGTGCGTCGCGGGCGGCAGCTTCAAATCCCCGCCCGTCGGCCAGCACCTTCACCCGCTCTATGTGCGCGATGTCCGCACCCAGGGTCAGGGCCGTCTGTGCTGCTGTACTGGCGACATCCGCAGAGTCCGGCTGGACACCATGATCGACGATGCACGCGTGAATCGCCGCACGATGGTCCACTCTGCGCAGCGATGCAGCCAGCGTCACGAGAGCTAACGAATCGGGACCACCCGAACAGCCGATGACAATCGGGGCGCCCGGGTCATGTCTCGCGTGAAGCGCCAGCGCCTCCAGGATGGCCGCTGTTGGATTCTGCACCTGCAAGAGGCGTCAGCCGCCGTTCTAGTCGTTGGTTACGTTGATGATTTCAGAGAAAACCTGAATCTGGCTGCCATCGGTTCCGAAGACAGGCGCATCATCTGGGTCCACGAGGAATTCCACAACTCGGTATTCACCAACCAGGTTCGGCATCGTGATGGCATGGATTTCCTTGCCATCGACATCGACATACGGATCCAGGCTCACCCACTCAGACGCCGCATTGGCCCGGTACTGCCATAACCAATCGGCTCTCAGTCCCGCGGCATGACGCCAAGTCGCCGCAGTCGTCACCGCCAAGGGCAGGTTTGGCGCAGCCGCGCCACCAATTGCAGTGATCTGCGGGGCATTTAAGGATTCGGGGGTTTTGGCAACAGCGTTGGCAAGAGACTCGGTGGTCGCCGGCACCGCAATCACCGCTGCATACACGGACGCGGCATCAACCGGATTGGTCAATGTCACAACAGCGCGCACGTATGCGCCGATCTCCAACTCCGACAAGTACAGAAGGTTTGTCGCCGCCGTTGGATTCGCTTCGACATCGATGTCCACCCACGAATCGCTGCAGTCGGCGATAACCGCAGGGTAGTTGCCGCCATCCTGAACAGCGCCGGGATCGGCCGAGCCGGAGGTTTCGCACCGCTGCCATTGATAACTGAAGCTTGCGCCGGCCTGGCCGCGCAACCAGCTCCCCGAGGTGACTGACAAACTGCCACCGACCAGCAAGCCAGCATCTCCGACACTGATCTCTGGCAATGGCGCTGCCATGTCGTAGGCAGGTTTCATCGCCACGGGGATAGCGCCAGTCGAAATCGGATCGCCGGTGGTGATCGAGCCGTCTTTGTTCTTCAAGCTGGGCGTGACCACCGCGCGGATACAACGGTCTTGATCCGCCAGTTGGATCAGGTACAGATCCTCGACTGCGCCGTCAATAGTTTCATACTGCTCGCAGCCAGTTGTCCCATCAGCATCGACGCTGCGCTGCCAGGAATACTTCAATGTCAAAGTCGACGTGGGGGGGAAGACCCAGTCCGCTTCCGAGCTGATGAGCGTCACGAACTGAGCCACGCGGCCATAACCCAGCACGTTGCCCTCTTCATCCGGATCCGGCTCAAGGCGCGGATCGTTAACGGCAAAGACTCCACCGAACGGTGCTGTCATGCCATCCACATAAATCGGCTCAGCAGGCTCATAGCCGGCATCGGGTGCACAGTCCACTTGCACGGTCGCGGTGCGGTCGGCACCGGGATCCCCATAGTCCAGCTTCATATCGCTGACCGTCACCAGGGCGCCGTCAACGGTCACCTGCGGCTCAGAAACCGTCACGTTGGTGTCGACAATCTGTGCACTCGGGGTGCACTTTGATGCCGTCACTCGGAATCTGAATCCTTCGGCCAGCGGGCGCAAAGAATCCGAGACCAGGGTCACCTTGGCTGGCCCAAATTTCGCTTGGCCCGTGATAACCAACGTCGCTCTTTCAGGGGCGGTGAAATCGTCCGCGGTGGCGAAGGGGACATCCAAACTGACGGTTTCAGCGGGCAGCGCTCCGGTGACGGTGACCGTCCTGGCGTCGATGTCACACGAAACGGAAATTCTGTTGGCCACCGTTGAGTCAACCAACTGCGGGCAGTCGGCGACGACGCCACCGAAGGTCTCGAATGTGGCGATAAAGCCGTCAGTGGTCCGCTCGACTGTGTATGCGAAGGTCGCCACCGCATCACCGCCGGTGCCGGTCACCGTCTTGGTCGCCTCAGCACCGGTTGGGCTCGCGTAACCGCTACTGCCGGTGATGGCAAATGTGATCGTCGCTTCACAGCCCTTGAAGACGCCAGTCGCATAGACCATGGCCTCATCGGGCGTGTCCTCAGTCGACAAATCTGCAGTGGGAAGTTGTTCGGAAGAGGCAGAAGTTCGCAATCGCGGAAGGGATTTGCTTTGACACGTCTGCGACGGGTTCTTCAGTGCGATTGTCGCAGCAACTGTCGTCCCAGCGCTCAGCGTCACAGGAACGGAGAATCCGCCGGCTCGCGTGACCGCCGAGCCGACAGTTGCTGCACCGGTGCCCTTCAACGTCTGCCCACTGACCGTTTCTGCCGCTCTGGCGGCGGTGTTCGCATCAGGGATGAATGTGACAGTCACGGTCTCCTCGGAGCCCAACCCGCGGCCGGTCAGGCGCATCTCGCCAGAGCGCATGCCGTCCTCATCGGCGACGGCGGGGAACGTGCAGAAGTTCGCCTGGGAACCGTCAACTGTGCACTTCACCTTGGCGTTGCCGACAACGAAGGTTGCGGTGAATCCGTCCAAGGTCGACACAGGCTCGTCGACTGACCAGGAGATCTCTTTTAGCACTGTTCGCTTCACCGTTGCGCCGCTAGCGGCTGGCAGGTAGCCAAACGCCGGCTTGCTCGGTACTTGCAACGTCACCTTGCAGCCAGGCACGACGCTTGACACGAACGCAGTGGCGCTGCTGGCTGAACGCGACGCCCACGCCAGGACTGGATCACTATCTGCACACAGTGCTGGCTGCTTCGGATCCAATGTCACCGTGGCAGCTTCAGTGTCCACAAAACCATTGACTGCGCTGAAATCTGCTGTGAATCCCTGGCCCGGGATATCGGTGACATTGCTGCCGGCAAGCGTCGGATAGGCCGGCACCATCACGACCACGGTGTAGTCGCCCACCAGCTTGCCCAGTGCTGTTTTCACACGGATGAAGTTCAGGCCTCGTGCCGCCCAGACCTTGGGCTTGATCAGCGTCGCCTTAACCTTGCCGAGACCTGCCGCCGTAATGATCACAGTCTTCGTTCCCGGCAACGCCTTCGCCTGATACGTCTGCACGGTCTTGGCGTTGAACTTTGGGGTCAGCGCCACACCTTTGATCGACACTGACTTAAGCAGCGCCTTGACGTTGACGACCGAGTTGTGCACGACGGTGAGTGTGTACGTGTTCTTGGTTTGCCCATCCGCGGCAGTAACCGCGAAGGTCACAACCTGAGTTGCGTACACGCCCTTCTTGAACGTTACCTTCTCGCAGCCGGGAGGCGTCACGGTTGCTCGCGAGTCACTGGTGGTGAATGCGCACGAAAATGTCAATTGCGTCGCCGGCAGCGACACCGTGTAAGAGTCCCAGGTAGGCACGAAA
>JBEHCB010000101.1:0-3289 GCA_041192885.1 Actinomycetota bacterium | reverse complement strand
GACGGTCGTACGGGCACGCGGCACTCGCGAGGCGGAAGCGGCGAAGATCCTGGAGAACACCTTCCGCCATGTGAACATCGCACTGATGAACGAAATGGCCCGCTTCTGCCACGAGTTGGGCATCGACCTCTGGGATGTCATCGACGCTGCCAAAACAAAGCCGTTCGGCTTCATGCCGTTCTATCCAGGTCCCGGCGTCGGCGGCCACTGCATCCCGATTGACCCGAACTACCTGTCATACAAAGTGCGCGCCGACCTTGGTTACCCGTTCCGCTTCGTCGAACTGGCACAAGAGATCAACAACACCATGCCGGCCTACACAGTTTCGCGTATTTCAGAGCTGCTCAACGAGCAGTCCAAGTCTCTGCGCGGCTCCCGGGTTCTGCTACTCGGTGTCACCTACAAGCCGGACATCAGCGACCAGCGTGAGACCCCGGCCCGGCCGGTGGCAGACCACCTGATCGCCAAAGGCGTCGATGTCGCGTTCCACGACCCGCATGTGCAGACCTGGCGGGTTGCGACGGGCGACTTGCAGTGCGTCAGCGACTTGCTGGCGGAGATCAAGCGCGCCGACCTGACCGTCGTTCTGCAGACCCACACCGCCTATGACTTCGACCAAATCGCCGCAGCCGGCGGCAAGATCTTTGATACCCGCGGAAAGCTGCGCCACGACGCAGTCACCCGCCTCTGAGGCGTTGGTGACAATGGACGCCACGGTTTCGCGTTATCCAGCGCCATTGTTATCGCAAGCAACCAAACCCACCCACCTGTGACCTGAGGCGAAGAATCCGATGGCGACTCTCGACGGTAGCGCACCGGCGCTGACCAGCGTCCACGAGCGCACTCCACTGAGCCGATCCCTGCGAGACACCTGGCGCTACCGCCACTTCGCCCAACAGTTGGCACAGAGCCGGATCATGGCTTCGCGAACTGACAACAAGCTCGGCCTGCTGTGGGAATTCCTGAACCCGCTGATGACGGCGCTGGTGTATTACCTCGCATTCGGCGTCATCTTGGGAACGAAGAAGGGCATCGAGAACTTCGAGGTCTTCCTCATCGCTGGCGTCTTCACCTGGGCGCTCATGAGCGGCACCTTGGTCGAATGTTCAGAGACCCTCTCGAAGAACGCCCGAATGATCCTGTCGATGCGTTTCCCAACGTTGGTGCTGCCGTTGTCCGTGATCATGCGGCAGTTGCTGACTTGGCTGCCGATGCTCGTGGTGCTTGCGGCGGCCGCTCTGGTCACGGGTGAGCCGCTGCGAGCCACATGGCTGTTCCTGCTGCCGGTGACCGTGCTCACCGTCATGTTCGGTGCCGGCGTTGGCCTGCTGTTGGCGCATCCAGCTGCGCGCACTCGGGACGTCGCCGCATTCCTGCCGTTTACCTTGCGAGCATGGATGTTCATGTCGGGTGTGTTCTACGACCCGGCCACCAGGTTCGCCGATGTCGGCGGCCCCGTGGGGTGGTTCTTCCACTACAACCCGGGCTCGGTCTACATGAGCATCACGCGCAGCGCATTTCTGCCATCGGTCACGGTTTCTGCGAACCAGTGGATCGCTGCGGTGTTCTTCGCCGTCGGCATGTTCGTGGTCGGCAGCCTTGTGTTCTGGCGCAAGGAGGGTCCCAGCAATGACTGACCTGTTGCCCGCAGCCGGAGAGAACAGCAGCGGCGAAGCCAACGCGACCATCGTCGTGCGCGATGTCGTCGCCACATACACAGTGCGCAGCCAACGAGGCGGCACCGGCGTCGCTAATTGGCGTGCACGACTTGTCGGAACAGTCAACGAGGTGCACGCGCTGCGCGGGGTGTCCTTCACCGCCCGCCAGGGTGAATCCATCGCCATCGTCGGTCGCAACGGCGCCGGCAAGTCGACGTTGTTGCGCATCATCGCCGGATTGCAGAAGCCGACGTCTGGCGAAGTCCTCGCAATCGAGCATCCAACCTTGCTCGGCGTCGATGCGGCGCTGCTGCCGCAGATCTCCGGCGCCCGCAACATCACCCTCGGCTGCTTGGCCCTGGGCATGACCCCGGAGGAAGTCGAGCAGATCCGGCCGAGCATCGTCGAGATGTCGGGCGTCAAAGATTTCATTCACAACCCGCTCAACACCTACTCATCCGGCATGCGCGCACGATTGCGCTTCGCCATTTCCACCGCCCGCACCCCGCGGCTGTTGATGGTTGATGAGGCGCTGGCCACAGGGGATGAGATCTTCCGCGGCCGCAGTCAGGACCGAATCAACAGCGTGCTCGACGGAGCCGGCACGGTCATCATCGTCAGCCATTCGATGGCCTCGGTTCAAAGCATGTGCACCCGCGGCATCTGGTTGCACGAGGGGCAGGTGCGCATGGACGGCCCCATCGTGGAGGTATCCGAGAGTTACCGTGCATGGGCGATCGCTGAAGACCGGCGCCAACGCAAGCTGGCCCAGGACCGCGAATGATCCGCGTCGCGGTCGCGACCTGCGTGCATCATCCTCTCGACGCGCGTATTCACGCTCGACAGATCGAAGCCCTGGTTCGCGCGGGTCACGAAGTTGTCTACGCGGCACCATTCAGCGACACAGCCACCCCGTTCGACACGCGACTTGAATGCCACGACCTGCCGCGCGCAGTCGGAATGAATCGGCTCGAAGCGGTCGATGCAACGATGGACTGGCTTCGGGATGTTGAATCACGTGTGGACGTGATCCTCGTTCATGACATTGAGGTTGCCCGCAAACTCGGCCGCTTGCGAACACGGGCAGCGAAGGTATGGGACGTCCACGAGAACAACCCGGCAGCAATCTCCGGCCGCGAGTATCTGCCTTCGTATTTGCGTCGGCTAGTCAAGTACTTCGTCATTCGCGCTGAGGCCAAGGCCGAGAAGCGCTTGCACTTGATTCTTGCTGAGACTTCGTATCAAGAGCGCTTCGCTCGGCAGCACCCCATCGTCTTGAATGTGCCGTGGGTGGATCCGCAGGCTCGGCCAGCCGAGTCTGCGCAGGTGCAACAGCAGGTCATCTATGTCGGCAGTTTGACTGCAACTCGCGGCATCAACGAGCTGGCGCAGCTCGCGACTGCATTGCAAGCCGAAGGCATCGAAATCTGCTTGGTGGGGTCCATCGACGACGAAGCAGCCAGCGAGATTCTGTCTGACCCAGCGAAGAACGTGCGATGGCTGAGCCGCCTGCCAAACCACGAGGCGATGGCCGAGGTGCGCACGAGCATCGCGGGCATCGCGCTGCTTAGGAAGACTCCGAACTTCATAGGCTCGATGCCGACCAAGGTGCTCGAGTACATGGCGCAGGG
>JBEHCB010000100.1:0-3303 GCA_041192885.1 Actinomycetota bacterium | reverse complement strand
TCCGCAGCAGGTGCCAGCGCGGCGACTCCATCGCGAATTTGGTGGCGCCGGCCGTGGCCGACTACATCGCGGACCACGGGGTGTATGCGCGATGAGTCTGTTCCAGCGTTACCGACCGGCTTTCGTTTCGGCAGCGATTTTCGCCGTGTTCGTCGTCTTGATCGCAGTTGTAGCGGCGGTAGTGCCCAATCCGCACACAGCTAGCGACAACATTGCCGCCACGCCAGTGCGGTCGCTGCTGTTGCAAATTCGCGATGACGAGAAGCGCGGCGTCGCGGCGGTGATCATCAGCGAGATTTCTGGCACGAAGCCGCGAGTGAATATCACTGATGTCCCGAGCGATCTGTCATTGACACTGCCCGATGGACTTCAGGTCAATCTTGCGGATGTGACGGTGCCGCCCTATCCGCAGCAAGCGGTGGAAGGGTTGCGCACGACTGCTGGTATCGGTGTTGACGGGCAGTTGGTGCTCGAGCGACTTGGCTTCGCTGGCATGGTGGATTACGTCGGCGGAGTGAATGTCACAGTTGATGCACCGTTCATCACCACCACGACTGACTTGCAAGATGTCAGCATCGCGCCTGGGCTTCGCAATCTGCGCGGTATCGATGCACTCGCGTATCTGGGGGAGGGCAATCCCCAACTCACCGTCCAGCAGCGCAGCGCCCACCTGCGCCAGGTGTTGGAACGTTTGTTGCAGCGCCTTCCTGCGGATCCATTCAAGATGAAGCAGATGTTGGTCGCTGCCGGGCTTGGCGCTCGCAGCAGTGTGCCGACCGATGAACTGTCCGACCTGTTGGTGCTGGCCGCGCGCAGTGCCCGGCGGCACTCGCAGGTGTGGAGCGACCTGCCGGTCATCCGCCAACGAGTCGGGGTGGCGCAGGTCGCGTTGGTGGATCAGGCGATGGTGCCAACGTTGATCGCTGGCAAGTCGCTGCCCACTACGACGGCTTTTGGTGACATGCCCGAAGTTCGCGTCATCGTTCGTGATGCCACGGGCGTGCCGGATGCTGCAGTCGGCATGCGCGAGGCGCTGGCTCAAATCGATGGCGTTGCAGCAGTCGCAGACCGCTTGGGCGCGACCCGAACTGCGGTTGCTCGAACGCGATTCATCGCCCGTGATGGCACAAACGCAACCATCACGGCGATTGCGGAAGCGCTGGAACTTCAGCCGACGACGGCGCGGCCGGGGCAGTTGCCCGCTGGCGTCGATGCACTGGTCATCGTCGGCACCGACATGCTGACCGCTCTGCGGCAGGGACTGTGAGAGGGTGACCCAATGAGCGCATCCGATCGTGCTGTGCAATGGGCGACCCGGGCGGCGCAAGCGGCTTCGGACAAGCTCGCGACCGACATCGTCGCCCTTGATGTCTCCGACCGCGTGGGGATCACCGACATATTCCTCATCTGCTCGGCCAGCAACGACCGCCAGGTTCGCGCGGTCGTCGACGCGATCGAAGCGTCCTTGGACGAGATCGACGTCGACCCACTTCGCCGCGAAGGCGAGCAAGAAGGTCGTTGGGTGCTGCTTGATTACGGTGATTTCGTCGCGCATGTGCAGCATGAGGAAGAGCGCGAGTACTACCAACTTCCCCGATTGTGGCGGGATTGCCCGACGATCGCTCTGCCATACGACGACGGCGCAGCTGCGGTAAGTGAAGACGGCGGCGGCTCGGGCTCGTGACCAACGGACGCCGCTTGGTGCTGCTTCGCCACGGACGCACCTCATGGAACAAAGAGCGCCGCATGCAGGGCCATGCGGATATTCCCTTGGACGAAGTCGGCCAGGAGCAAGCACGTCGCGCTGCGCGGGTGCTCGCAGGCATGGTGCCGACTGCCATCGTCTCCAGCGATTCCGTGCGCGCGATGGAAACCGCTGCCGCGCTGGCTGAGATCACCGGCGTCATCCCGCGTTACGACTCGCGCCTGCGGGAGACGCACCTTGGCGAGTGGGAAGGCTTGAGCGACGTCGACGTTCGCTCGCAGTTCACTCAATCGTGGATCGACTGGCACAACGACGAGATGGATATGGCGCCGCCTGGCGGCGAAGCTCGTTCGCAGGTTGCCGCTCGCGTTTCAGAGTGCATCACCGGAACTCTCGAACAATTGAACGACGACCGCTGCACGCTCGTTGTGGTGAGTCATGGCGCCGCATTGCGCGTGGGAATGGCGACCTTGTTGCGCTTGCCGCACAACCGCTGGTCGTCGCTGGGCGGATTCGCCAATTGCGCGTGGTCGGTGCTGACTGAAGCCATCGATCCGGTGACCGGTGAAGCAGTTGCCGGCCGCTGGCGTTTGGCCGAGCACAACGCAGGCTCGCTGCCTGATGTGGTGCTTAGCGACGACAAGTAGCGAGCAGGTTCTGCGACGTCTGTGCGCGTTTCGCGGCTTGACTCCTGCGCGGCGGCCTATCCGGGCAATCGGCTATGCTCGCCACTCCCGCGGGGCTGTGGCGCAGCTGGTAGCGCACCTGCATGGCATGCAGGGGGTCAGGGGTTCGAGTCCCCTCAGCTCCACTCGCGAACAGGCAAAAACCTGGTCGAACTCCGACCGGGTTTTGTCATTTCTTCACGGTTTCAGATGAGTCGCGAGGCAACGTGGAAATGCTCCGAGCGCAGTTGCGCCTGACTCAGGCGAATGCTTCCGCGGGCAGATCCGTTTCGTCGGCCTGAAGAGCCGCCACCACACGGGCTGCGACATCAGCCGGCGCCTTGCCCGCGGGCATCTTCGGCGCTTGCCCCCAGATTGCCCGCTCGACCAGACCGGTTTCGGTGTGCGGGGCGCGGATGTCCAGCACCCGCAGCCCGGACTTGCGCCACTCGCGAGCAGCGATGGACATCGCCATCTTCGCTGCGACCTTTGATGCGCAGTAAGCGGACATGCCCATCACGGCCATGTCGGCGGCGACTCCTGTGAACGACGCGCACACGCCGCCTTCATTCAAATTCGACTTCGCCGCGGCTAGGACATTCATCGTGCCGATCGCGTTGGTGGCGAACAGTTGCTCCACGGCAACAGCAGGCATCTCATCGATGGCGCCAAACGCGACAACACCTGCAGCGTTGATGATCCCGTCGAACTCGCCGCCAAGGGAAGTCAGTGTTGCAGAGATCGACGCGCGATCGCGGATGTCGGCCGCGATGTTCGGCAAGTCCGCCATGTGCGCAGGCAGTGTTGCTCGCGGGCCGGTGATGCAAGAGACCGACGCGCCAGCCGCTTGCAGCGCTTGGACCATCTGCCCGCCGAGCACACCGCTGGCGCCGATGACCGCGAACTTCTTGCCTGCAATATCCATACGGGCAA
>JBEHCB010000099.1:0-5567 GCA_041192885.1 Actinomycetota bacterium | reverse complement strand
TTGCCGGAATGTGGCTGCGTCATGAGCGGCGTCGACCAAGTTGCCCGCGAAGCATCAACTCGATTCGGTGGGCCGCTGGGCAGCTTCGGCAAGCCTTCGTCGCGTTCGCTGGTTCACACGCTGCGGATCCTCGCCTTATTGGCGACATTGACGCACCTGCTCGGTTATGTCATGCGTTTGCCGTGTCGGTTGGCGAACTTCACGAATGCCGACCGCTACCCGCGCATGTGTTACAGCGATATGCCGTACTTGTTCGGCGGTCGCGGATTCGATGTCGGGCACTTGCCGTATCTGTCGGCGCCGCCGAAGGGTGCGGAGTCGTTGGAGTACCCAGTGCTGACCGGTTGGTTCATGCACATCACGGGCTGGCTGACCGCTCACACCGCGCCGGCCAATCTGGCAGTGAATTCGCGGGCCTCGGTGTTTTACGACTGGAACACCGTGTTGTTGGGCATCTGCTTGGTTGTGGCAGTCATCGCCGTGGCGCTGACGGTTCCTGGCCGCCCGTGGGATGCCGCGCTGTTAGCTCTGGCCCCGACCATCATCATGACCGGCTTGATCAACTGGGATCTGCTCGCAGTTGCCCTGTTGGCAGTGTGCATGTTGATGTGGGCGCGGGAGAAACCCGTGTGGGCCGGGGTGTTCATGGGTTTGGCGGTAAGTGCCAAGTTCTATCCGCTTGTCATCTTGCCCGCATTCGCAATCGTCGCGTGGCGCAACCGCCGACTGCGACCATTGACGCCGTTCGCGCTCGCCGCAGTGGCCGCGTGGGCGGTGCTCAATGCGCCATTTGCAGTGATCAACATGCACGAGTGGGCGTACTTCTACACATTCAGCCGTGAACGTGAGGCAGATTTCGGGTCGGTGTGGCTCGCGATGGATCTGCTGGGCGTGCCGTCGTTGCCCATCGAGCAGTTGAATCTTTGGGCAGCAGGTGTGTTCGCCGTGCTGGCCGCCGCGATCACAGTGGTCGCATTCATCGCCAAACAACCGCCCCGCCTCGCGCAGTTGGCGTTCTTGTTTGTCGCCGCATTCTGCGTGAGCAACAAGGTGTACTCACCGCAATATGTGCTGTGGCTGCTGCCGCTGGCAGCACTGGCCCGACCGCGTTGGCGTGAATACTTGGTGTGGCAAGGAAGCCAGGTCTGGTATGCGGTCTCGGTGTGGCTCTACCTTGCGGCAGGCGACAAGTTGCAGGGTTTGAACGCAGTCAATTACGCATGGATGATTCTTCTGACCATCGCATTCACACTGTGGTTCAGCGCTTTGATCATTCGCGATGTGCTGCGGCCGCAGGATGACATCGTCCGACTCGGAGAATCGACGCACCGGGATGCGGAAATTGCGGCGGATGCGCCACAACCGCAGTTGCTGTGATCTCGGCGTTGGTCAGCGGCCCTGCATCACAGGTTCAGGTGCTCGCGCAGTAGCGCAATGTCACCTAGTTGACCCTCAGTTGATGTCTCGAGGATCAACGGCGCATTAGCCCTGCGAACAGATTCCATCAGTGCATCCAGCGGAATAAGGCCTTCGCCGAGATGTGCATGACGATCGCGATGCGATCCGAACTCGTCGCGGCTGTCGTTGCAGTGCACCAAGTCGATGCGGCCGGTGATGGCGAGCACCGCATCGATCGCATCTGGCAAGTCGATGCCCGATGCCCAGGCGTGGCAAGTGTCGAAGCAGAAGCCGACGCCGCTGTGTCCGACGGCATCCCAGAGTCGGGCGATGGCCTCAAGCCCGCGCGCCATCGAGTTCTCGCCGCCGGCAGTGTTCTCGATCAGCACTTGCACTTTGGTGTGCATGTCGAGCTGGTCAACGGCCTTCGTCCAGTTGGCGTAGCCAATGCTGTGGTCCTCGCCAGCCTGAACCTGGCCGCCGTGAACGACCAAGCCGCGAGCACCGACGGCAGCAGCGGCATCGATCTGCGCACCGAGGGCTTTGCGGCTGGGGATGCGCACCTTGTTGTTGCCTGTGGCGACATTGATCAAGTAAGGCGCATGCACCCAGATCTCCAGGCTGTGGTCCTGCGCAATTGTTGCGAGATCGGCAGCAGACCCGTAGGCGAAGGTCGGCGCAGACCACGACTGCGGATTGCCCAGGAACACCTGCATCGCTTGGGCGCCGACGCCAGCGGCATCGGCGCACGGGTCGCCGCCGCTGGCGTGAACGCCGATGACGATGCCGGTGCCCGCGGAGTTAGCGGGGTTCGTCGACTCGGATGCGCTCACATCTGCAAGCGTAAAGGCGCCTATGGGAGGCGCCTGCCTGCAGCAGGGAGCCCGCCGTTACCCTTTCCCACGCGTTCGCGAGCAACGGTCTTGAACCGAGGCACGCGGACCCTCCTGCCACAGCGCCGGGTTGTGGCCGAACGAGTCCACAGGAGGTCGGCAGCCTTATGCGCCGATATGAAGTAATGGTCATCCTTGATCCCGATCTGGACGAGCGCACCGTTGCGCCGTCTCTGGACACCTTCTGCAATGTGATCCGCTCAGAGGGCGGCACCGTTGCACCGGTGGATGTCTGGGGCCGTCGCCGCTTGTCGTTCGAGATCGGCCGCAAGTCCGAGGGCATTTACGCGGTGCTCGACCTGACATGTTCTGCAGCCGGTGTGGCTGAGTTGGACCGCCAGCTCAACCTCAACGAAGCCGTGCTGCGCACCAAGGTCCTCCGGATCGACAACCGCTGATTGAGTATCCGGCTGCATTCGCCGCTTGGCGCTGTCGTAGCCGGAGAGCACAATCGGTCTCGTATACCGAGAGCATCCAGAGAATCGAGGGATCATGGCAGGCGAAACCACCATCACGGTGATCGGCAACCTGACAGCCGACCCGGAATTGCGCTTCACCGCGTCCGGTCACGCTGTCGCATCGTTCACCGTCGCATCAACCCCGCGCTCATTCGACCGCGAGACCAATGCATGGAAGGACGGCGAGACGCTGTTCCTGAAGTGCAGCGTCTGGCGTCAGTACGCCGAGAATGTTGCCGAATCGTTGACCAAGGGAACCCGCGTCATCGTGACCGGCCGTTTGAAGCAGCGCTCGTATGAGAAGGAAGGCGAGAAGCGCACTGTGTACGAACTCGATGTCGATGACGTCGGTCCGGCACTGCGCAGCGCCACTGCTCGCATCACCAAAGTCCAGCGCAGCGGCGGCGAGGGCGGCTTCGGCGCTCCTGCTTCCGACCCGTGGAGCGGCAATGCCGCTGCCGGCGAAGGCTGGGGCGGCGGCGACGAGCCCCCGTTCTAAACCGCAGTTTGATCAACCAGCACCCACCAATAACAACGCCGTCCCAGCATCGCGCTGGGCCCTGACACCAGGAGCACCACGATGGCTAAACCAGCACCAAAGCCCATCAAGAAGAAGGCATGCTCGTTCTGCCGCACCGAAGGATTCGTTGCGGTCGATTACAAGGACGTCGCATTGCTTCGCAAGTTCATCTCCGACCGAGGCAAGATCCGCGCCCGCCGCGTCACCGGCTGCTGCACCCGTCACCAGCGTGACGTGGCCGCCGCTGTGAAGAACGCGCGCGAGATGGCTCTGCTTCCCTACACCAGCACCGCTCGCTGAGAAAGGGCACTGAGATGAAACTGATTCTGACTCAGACAGTGGCTGGCCTCGGCGAGCCCGGCGATGTGGTTGAGGTGAAGGACGGTTACGGCCGCAACTTCCTCGTGCCGCAGCGCCTTGCGACCATCTGGACCAAGGGCGGCGAGAAGCAAGTCGAGCAGATCCGCCGCGCCCGCACTTCGCGCGAGGCTCGCGACCTCGACCACGCCAACGAGATCAAGGCGACCCTGGAGTCTGGCAAGGTGCGTTTGGTCGCCCGTGCCGGTGAAGCGGGCCGCTTGTTCGGTGCTGTCACCGTCGGTGACATCGTCACCGCTATCTCTGCACTCGGTGTGGATGTCGACAAGCGTCGCATCGAGATTGCTACGCCGATCAAGACCACCGGTTCGCACACCGTGACCGTCAAGGTTCACTCGCTGGTCACAGCGAAGGTCGAACTGCAGGTCGTCGCTTCGAAGTAAAAAACTCTGCTGCGCCAGCTCTTCGCCGGCGTCAGATCGATGGGTGCCACATGGTTCATGTGGCACCCATCGTCGTTTCGGTGAAATTCACAGGTGAAGAACTTTTTCTCCACAGGCTGTGAGTGCCGATTCACGGGTGAAAAGTCGCCTGCGGCGCCTTTCGCTCTCGACTGTCCACACTCTTCCCACACCCTGGAGCTAGACCGTTGGCGCGGCCCGATCCTGCGTCCACAGGTGCTGCACACCCGCGTCCACAGAGAGATTTGGTTACGCGGTTTCAGCAGCCTAGGTTTCGCGCGGATGCGCGTCGACCAAGCGATGTCAGTGCTGTGGTGGATGCTTTCGCGAGGACCAGATCAGGGGAGAGAACATGAGTGTCACGGAGCTGTCGGCTTTCCGTCCTAACGACGACGAGCCCGGCGCTGGCACCACCGTCCCCCCGCAAGATTTGTTCGCTGAAGCTTCGGTTCTCGGTGCGATGATGCTGAGCAAAGATGCAATCGCGAATGTCATCGAAGGTTTGCGCGCTGAGGACTTTTACCGTCCTGCGCATCAGGTGATTTACGACGCCATCTGCACATTGTTTGCGAAAGATGAACCGGCCGATGCGATCACCGTCTCCGGGGAACTGCAGCGAACCGGCGAGCTTTCCCGCGCCGGCGGTGCGGCATACCTGCACACCCTGGTTCAGAGTGTTCCGACTGCGGCCAACGCGGAGTACTACGCCCGCATCGTCAACGAACGCGCGACGTTACGACGCTTGGTCAACGCCGGCACTCGAATCACGGCGATGGGTTATGCCGGCGACAGCGATGCGCACACCTTGGTCGATGCCGCACAGGCGGAGATTTACGAAATCACTCAGCAGCGGCGCGGCGAGGACTACAAGCACCTCAGCGAGATCGTCCCCGACACCTTCAGCCAGATCGAGGCGTTGTCGCAGCTCAACGGCAAAGCCAAGGGAATTCTCACCGGCATCAACGGCTTGGATGAGATCACCCACGGTTTGCAGCCCGGTCAGATGATCGTCATCGCCGCTCGCCCAGGTATGGGTAAGTCAACATTGGCGCTGGACTTCGCGCGCAGCGCAGCACTTCGCCAAGGCAAGTCGTGCTGCTTCTTCTCGCTCGAGATGAGTGCAAACGAAATCGTGATGCGCATGTTTGCGGCCGAGGCATCGGTGCACCTGAACCATGTTCTCAGCGGCAATGTGCAAGACGACGAGTGGAATCGTCTGGCTGTTGCCATGGGACAAGCGACGGCTGCTCCGCTCTACATTGACGATTCGCCCAACTTGAGCATGATGGAAATCCGAGCAAAGGCGCGCCGCTTGAAGCAACGCCATGGCCTGGACATGATCATCATCGATTATCTGCAGTTGATGAGCAGCGGCAAGCGCGTTGAAAGCCGTCAAGTGGAAGTATCAGAGTTCTCTCGGCAGATGAAGTTGTTGGCCAAAGAGTTGGACATTCCTGTTGTTGCACTCTCGCAACTAAACCGTGGACCGGAGCAACGCGCAGACAAGAAACCGATGCTG
>JBEHCB010000098.1:0-13820 GCA_041192885.1 Actinomycetota bacterium | reverse complement strand
TCATCCCCCGCGCCAGCATCACCTTCTGCAGCATCTGCGCTGATGACTTCGTCACTTTCAATGGCCGAGTCGTCACCTTCGTCCTCGTCGCCAGCTTGGTTGCGGGCCACAGCGACAACTTGCACACCTTCGCCGACGCCCATGAGTCCGACGCCCATCGTGTCGCGACCCGTTGCACGGATTTCGCTGACCCGGGTTCGGATCACCACGCCGTTACTGGCAATAGCAAAGATCTCGTCGTCGACATCCATCACCAATGCGCTGACCAGGCTGCCGCGTTCTTCCACCAATCGCATCGCCCGCACGCCCAGAGTTCCGCGACCTTTGGCATTCCACTCGGACAGTTGCGTTCGCTTGCCGAAGCCGCCATCGGTGACAGTGACGAGGTACGCATCAGGTGCGACCACTTGCATCGAGAGCAGGTTGTCATCGCCGCGGAAACGCATGCCGATCACGCCAGCAGCGGGCCGACCCATCGGGCGCAAGGTTGCATCATTGGCGTTGAAGCGCACGCTCATACCTTTGCGCGAGACCAACATCAAGTCGTCGCCTTCGTTGACTAGCGCGGCGGAGATGACCTCGTCGTCTTCGCGCAGACCGATGGCGATCAGGCCGCCGGCACGCGTGTTCTCGTAGTCCTGCAGTCGCGACTTCTTGACCAGACCGCCACGGGTTGCCAACACCAAGAACGGCGAAGCCTTGTAGTCCTCGATTGCGAGCACCTGGCAGATCTGCTCATCTGGCTTGAATGCCAACAGGTTGGCAACATGTTGGCCGCGCGCATCGCGGCTGGTCTCCGGCAGCTGATACGCCTTGCAGCGGTACACGCGGCCTTTATTGGTGAAGAACAACAACCAGTGGTGCGTCGTGGTCACGAAGAAGTGCTCGACCACATCGTCTTGCCGCAGGGCAGCGCCCTTCACGCCGCGGCCACCACGACGCTGTGCGCGGTAAGCATCGGCCTTGGTGCGCTTCGCGTAACCGCCGCGGGTGATGGTGACGACCATGTCCTCTTGCGCGATCAAGTCTTCATCGACGATCTCGCCTTCGGCGGCGATGATCTGGGTGCGACGCTCATCGCCAAACTTGGCAACAATCTCGCCCAATTCCTCGCGGATGATCGCGCGCTGGCGCTCGGGACTGTTCAGGATCGATTGGAAGTCGGTGATGGCTTCCATCAACTGGTCGTATTCGCTTTGCAGTTCATTGCGCTCAAGCGCGGCGAGCTTGCGCAGCTGCATGTCCAAGATGGCACGAGCTTGGATCTCATCGATCTGCAGCAGCTCCATCAGGCCAGCTTGGGCGTCAGCTGCGGAGGCCGATGCGCGGATCAGCGCTATCACTTCATCAATCCGGTCGATGGCCGCCAACAGGCCGCGCAAGATGTGCGCGCGCTCTTCTGCCTTGCGCAAGCGGTACTGGGTGCGGCGAACGATGACCTCGACTTGGTGATCGATCCACAGTCGGATGAACTGATCGATGCTGAGCGTTCGCGGGACGCCATCGACCAATGCCAAGGTGTTCGCGCCAAAAGTTTCCTGCAACTGGGTGTGCTTGTAGAGCTGGTTCAGCACGACCTTGGCCACCGCATCGCGCTTCAACACGATGTCCAGCCGCAGTTTCCCGCCGGCGGATTGGTCGATGACGTCGGCCAGGCCCGTCACGCGTCCTGATTCCGCCAACTCTGCGATCTTCGCCAACAAGTTGTCGGGGTTGACCTGGTACGGCAACTCGGTGACACGCAAGATGGTGCGGCCGCGCGCATCTTCGACAACTTCGACGACTCCGCGCATGGTGATCAAACCGCGGCCCGTGCGCTGGGCCCGCTCGATTCCCTGGCGGCCGACGATCAGGCCCGCTGTCGGGAAGTCCGGGCCGGGGACGCGCTCCATGACCGCAGCAAGAGTCGTTTCGCGGTCGGCGTCGGTGTTGTCCAAACACCATTCCACAGCCGATGCCACTTCACGCAGGTTGTGCGGCGGGATGTTGGTGGCCATGCCGACCGCGATGCCGGCGCTTCCGTTGACCAACAGGTTGGGGAAGCGGCTCGGCAGGACCGTGGGCTCCATGTTCTTGCCGTCGTAGTTGGGGACGAAGTCAACTGTCTCCTCGTCGATATCCCGCAAGATCTCCATCGCCAGCGGCGCCATCCGGCACTCCGTGTAACGACTGGCCGCAGCGCTGTCGTTACCTGGGGAGCCGAAGTTGCCCTGGCCATCCACCAGTGGATAACGCAAAACCCACGGCTGCGTGAGACGCACCAAGGTGTCGTAAATCGCGCCGTCACCGTGTGGGTGATAGTTGCCCATCACTTCGCCGACAACGCGGGCGCTCTTGTTGTACGACCGGTCTGGGCGGTAGCCACCGTCATACATGGCGTACAGCACCCGGCGGTGCACCGGCTTCAGGCCATCGCGCACATCAGGCAGCGCGCGCGACACGATGACGCTCATCGCGTAATCGAGGTACGACCTCTGCATCTCAACTTGCAGATCGACCGGCTCGATTCGATCGCTGATGGCGCCCGCCTCGACGTTGGTGTCGTCAGTCACGTCAGTGTCCTTGTCCTATTGATCGATCAGATGTCGAGGAAGCGCACATCGTGCGCATTGCGTTGGATGAATGTGCGGCGGCTTTCAACGTCTTCTCCCATAAGCACGCTGAACAGCTCGTCGGCTTGAGCAGCATCGTCGAGCGTCACCTGCAACAGCACGCGGCGGTCTCGATCCATCGTCGTCTCTTTGAGCTCTTGCCAGTTCATCTCGCCCAGACCCTTGTAACGCTGGATTGCTTCTTCCTTTGGCAATCGCTTGCCTGATTCCTGGCCCGCGCGAATCAACGCATCGCGCTCGCGGTCACTGAATGCGTAATCAGGTTGCTCAGCGCGGCCGGACCACTTGATCTTGTAGAGCGGCGGCTGCCCCAAATACACGTGACCTTGTTCAATCAGCGGTCGCATGAACCGGAAGAGCAATGTGAGCAGCAGAGTGCGGATGTGCTGACCGTCGACATCTGCGTCGGCCATCAAGATGAGTTTGTGATAGCGCAAGCGGTTGATGTCGAAGTCTTCTTGCACACCGGTACCGAGGGCTGAGATGAGGGCTTGCACTTCGGTGTTCTGCAACACCTTGTCGATGCGAGCCTTCTCGACATTCAAGATCTTTCCACGGATGGGAAGGATGGCTTGGGTGTTCGGGTCGCGCGCTTGCTTGGCCGAACCACCAGCCGAGTCGCCCTCGACGACGAACAACTCGCATTCCTCCGGCTCATTGGACGAGCAGTCGGTCAGCTTGCCCGGCAAGCTGCCAGAGCCGAACAAACCCTTGCGGCCACGAGCCAAATCACGGGCTTTACGGGCTGCAATGCGAGCCAACGATGCGGCGACAGCTTTACGCGCGATCTCTTTGCCTTCGCTGGGATTGGCCTCGAACCATGCAGCCAGGTTCTCGTTCACAACCTTCTGCACGAACGACTTTGCCTCGGTGTTGCCCAGCTTGCCTTTGGTTTGCCCCTCGAACTGCGGCTCGCTCAATTTCACTGAGACGATCGCAGTGAGACCTTCACGGATGTCCTCACCGGAGAGTTTGTCGTCCTTCTCTTTCAGCACTCCCCATTCACGCGCGAACTTGTTCATCAAGCTGGTCAAAGCGGCGCGGAAGCCCTCTTCGTGCGTGCCACCTTCAGTGGTGTTGATCGTGTTGGCAAATGTGTAAACACTCTCGGAATATCCGGAGTTCCATTGCAAAGCCACTTCAGCAGAGATCTTCTTGTCTGCCGCTTCTGACTCGAAGTGCAACACAGATGGGTGTGCAACACCTTTGCTGGCGTTGAGGTGGCGGACAAAGTCCGCGATGCCACCGTCGTATTTGTATGTGACCTCGCGGCGGCCGATGGTCTCACTTTCGGCATCGGTTGCAACATCGGCGATCACCTGCACCGAGCCGGGGCGCTCGTCCACCAAAGTGATGGTGAGACCGCGGTTGAGGAATGCCATCTCTTGGAAGCGGCGCGACAAAGTTGTGAAGTCGTAGTCCGTGGTTTCAAAGATGCCGCCATCGGCCCAGAAAGTCACGACCGTGCCGGTGCTGTCGGTGGCTGCGCCTTTGTTCAATGGCGCAATTGGCGCACCGTGTTCGTATGTCTGTGTCCACACGAAGCCATCGCGCTTGATCTCAACATCCAGTCGCGTGCTGAGAGCGTTGACGACGGAAACGCCGACGCCATGCAATCCACCCGACACGGCGTATCCGCCGCCGCCGAACTTGCCGCCGGCGTGCAGCACTGTCAGAACGACTTCGACCGCCGGCCGCTTCTCAACCGGATGCATATCAACCGGGATACCTCGGCCGTTGTCTTGCACACGCACCGCACCATCGGCCATCAAGGTGATATTGATGTGTGTGCAGTAGCCCGCCAGTGCTTCGTCTACTGCGTTGTCCACTACCTCGTACACAAGGTGGTGAAGACCGCGCTCGCCGGTGGAGCCGATGTACATACCGGGGCGCTTGCGAACGGCATCGAGACCTTCGAGCACCTGGATGGCACTGGCGTCGTATGACACAACAACCTGCTTTCAGCGACAGTCAGCCTCGAGGTGAGGCGGGGGTGAGGCACGGGTGGAGCGGGGGTACGGCGGGCGGGACCTGAGCTGGGCGAGCCGCGGCCGCGCGATCCGACCTGCCTCAAAGCCCCCGAGAGGGCCGCCGGGAATCGGCTCAGTTGCACCCGGTTGGCGTACCCGAGTCAGAGGTCTGACACGGGCGCCGGCTGAACTGGGCGTTCGCCTGGAGGATTGGTCGGAAATGCGGTGTTGCGGTCGGGTGAATCCTAGTGGTTTCCAGACGCCAATGTGCCGTAAAGCCTCATAAAGGGCACTCAGACGCTCACAGAGTTCGCATCTGTGGGTACCCACACTTATGCGGGGTTGCTCTGAATGGGCTTGCCTTAGGTGCCTTTGGCAGCAAAAGGGGCGTAAACGCCCCTATATAACCCCTCTGCGCCGTTCGTTGCGTAGATGGTGCTCAAGGTGCGACCCGCAGCGGCAGTGTGGATCAGCCGTATGTGTCGCGGGGACCGCGGCCGGGCACATGGCGAGCACCATGCCGCCAGGTGGGAGCCGATGGTCCGAGAATCCGCAATTCCACCTGCGAACCGGCAGGCAGCTCATCCAGCAAACGCCGCTGAAGGGTGGCCGCGAGCACCCGCAGTTGCGTTGCCCACGCGCTCGAGTCGGCTCGAACAACCAAAGTGACCTGCGCGCCAGCACCTTCGCCGGCGCTCGAGACAACTTCGAATGTCTCAACAACTGTGTGAGCAGCGATGTCCGCGCCGACGATGTTTGGCCAGCGTCCCGCTACAACCGCCAAGTTCAGCTGTGTAGTCCAACCCCGTTGGGCCACGAGGTGTTGGGCCAGCGCTGCGACCAGTGCTGGATCGCGATCATCGGGGCCAGGGCCGCTGAAGATCGGCTCGAGTGGATCATTGGAATTGTTCGCCCACCTGCTGCGGCCGCGGAAAGTTGATCGGCCAAGCGTTCTCGCAGATGCACGAGCGCGGGCTAACGATGCGCGCGCAAACTCGACCGCACGGTCATCATCGGCTTGAGCGGTTGCGCTCGGTTTTGCAGAAGTTGAATCGCTTGCTCTGTTGTCGGATGCGCTACCAGCGCCACTGGGTGACTCAGCCATGATGCACCCCGCCTGCCTCGCGATCAATCTCGATGACATGACCGCTGAGCTCTTTTGGCACATCTGCGGCAACGGCCGCAGTGATGATCACCTGCTCCACGCCGGAGATCGCATCAGCCAGGCGCTGTCTGCGGATTTCGTCTAACTCGGCAAACACATCGTCCAACAACAACACCGGATCCTCACGATGGGTCTCGCGCATCACATCGAAACACGCCAACTTCAAACCCAAGGCGACTGACCAAGTTTCGCCATGGCTTGCAAAGCCTTTAGCTAACTCCTCACCCAACACCACCGACACATCGTCGCGCTGAGGTCCGACCAAGCACACACCTCGCCTGAGTTCGTCGTCCCGGCGCTCACGCAAGTCAGACGAGTAAGCCTGCACGGCATCATCGTGAGTGATGCTTGGGATGCCATCGGCGGAATCCGCTGTTGAAAGCAGGTCCGCAACATTGTGGTTGTAAGCCGAATAGGCAACATCAGCCTGTTTGCCGGAATCTGACACTTGGTTGTGTCGCTCGGTCAAGCGAGGTCGCAACACCCGCAGGGTGTCCAACCGCCCGAGCAACATTCGAGCAGAAGCATTGACGAACTGTTCATCCCAAGCATCCAGCGTCGCTTCGATGCTACCTCGCGAATGTGTCGATCGGCCACCGCTTGCAGATTTCAGCAATGTCCCCCGTTGTTTGACGATGCGCCCAAATTCAGCCATCGCCGCAGAAAACCGCGGGTAGCGTGCGATCAGCAGCTCATCGATGAATGTTCGGCGGATGGCTGGGTCCCGACGGATGATGTCCAAATCCTCTGGGCAGAAGAGCACTGTCGGCAAATAACCCAAGATGTCGCGGGGGCGCGTCATCTTGTTCCCATTCATGCTGGTTGTCACCGGTCGTGCCGCAGCGATGCACGCCTCCAGGGTGACAGGCCGACCTGCCTTCTCAACGACGATCGTGACTGTCGCTTGATCAGCACCGCGATGGATCAGGGTTTTCGTGTCTGTTGTGCGGTGGCTGCCAAGGGTCGAAACAAAACCAATAGCTTCGATGACATTGGTTTTGCCGACACCATTTCGGCCAAGGAGAAGCGTCTGGCCTGAATCGAATGAGGCGTCGAACTCACGCCAAGAGCGAAAATCGCTCAGGTTGATCGACAGCAGGCGCACGGACGAACCCAACCAGCGTCTAAAGCCGGCTGGGCGCGATGAGGTACTTGAAGTTGTCAATCACATCCGCGTCTTGAGCCGAAGCGCCTTGCAACATCGCCAATTTCCGTGAATCAGTCATCGACAACTGCGCGACAGGTGCGTTCACTGAAGACAAGCCGTCAATCAGGTATTCAGCGTTGAACACGATGAAATCAACGGCGTCGCCGTCGATGACGCAGTCCAGTGCTTCGCGGGCGCTGCTGTGTTCACCGCTGGCCGACAACTCGATGGTGTTGTTTGCGAATTCCAGCCTGATGTTGTTCACTGTCGCGGTGCGGTTCGCGGCCAGGGTGCTGACGCGCTTCGCCGCATCCAACAGCTCGGAAGTGTCAAAACGCACTGTTGTGGCGGTTTCCGTCGGGATGATCTTCTCGTATTCATTGAAACGCTCACCCATGAGTTGCGTGATCGCCCGGCGGTCGTTGGCTTCAAAGCCGATGTACTTGTTCTCACCCGATGCAAGGTCGTAGTGCACTGTCACGGATTCGGCGGAGGCGAGTGCACGTGAGATATCACTGAATGCGCGCGCCGGGACTAGTGCATTCTGGCCATCGCCTTTCGCAGCCGGCGACCAACCCATATCCCGCAATGACAAGCGGTGGCGGTCGGTAGCGACGAAGCGTAAGTGACCATCGTGGAACTCAACGAACACCCCGAGCAGGTCAGCGCGGGACAAACTCTTGCCCGCAGCAACAGCAACCTGAGAAATCGCTGTTGCAAGTGTTGCTCCAGGGATTGATCCGCAGGCAGCCGGCATAGCAGGAAGTTGCGGGAAGGCGCTGGCCGCGGCTACCGGTAGCTGAAACTCCGCTCGCCCGCAACGGATCGTCGCAGAATTTTCATCGATCGTGATAGTGACTGGCGCGATTGGAAGGATTCGTGCGACTGTTGTAAGCAACTGACCCGAGATCAAAACCTTGCCCGGTTCGTCGATGTCCGCATTGATGTGTATGTCACTGAGGGAATCGCCATCGAATGTCGTGAACACCAGGGGTTTTGTGCTGGATGTGTCTACTGACAACAGCACGTTGCGAAGTGCGGCGTTGGTGGGGCGCAGAGGCAAGGTACGGGAGACCCAGGAGATTGCATCGACAAGCGCATCGCGCTCGACTTTGATCTCCATCGGTGTTCTCCTTCACATTCCCGGTTAGGTCACTCATCGCCGCAGGTGATGTCGGCGGATGATCGGGGCGTAATGGTGGCACATAGCACTGCAGTAAGTCATCGGGGTTTCTCTAGCTTTGGACTTCGGCCCTATGTCAGTAACTGGTTATCCACGGTGGACGGGCTTCAAATTCTTGAGTAATGAATGATGTTTAGAGAGTTCGTCATAGGGATAGGTGATGTGGAATATGTGGATTCCCTAAACAAATCACGCGGATCCAAGCGCACACGGAGTTGTGCCCAGGTGTGGATGTGAGTGGGGACAGCCGGCAGTTTCTCATCGGGAACTGTGAAGAAAAGGGAGCATGAAACGCGGCTTACGCGACACGCCGATGGTTTATCCCCAAGTGAGAAATGATCACAGCGCGAACACTGGAAGATTTCCACACTATCCACAAGACCGTGTGGATACGCCGACACGCGAAATATTGCGATTAGCCGCCAAACCGCGCCAAAATGTGTGTAACCGTGTCATTGAAGCGCCAAGACAACGCACAACCCACAACACGCCAAAACTTTGGACAAGATGGCGATTTAGGACATATCAGCCCGACTGCTGGCTTGCTTTCTTGATGAGCCCGGTCAACTCGGTGACTTGGTTGTAGACGCTGCGGCGCTCGGCCATCAATGTGCGGATTTTGCGGTCGGCATGCATGACCGTGGTGTGGTCCCGGTTCCCGAACTGTTGGCCGATCTTTGGCAAGGACAGGTCGGTGAGTTCGCGGCATAGGTACATAGCGATCTGCCGAGCAGTAACCAGTACCCGGCTGCGCGACGAGCTGCAGAGGTCATCCAATGTGACAGCGAAGAATGCTGCGGTTTGATGCATGATCGTGGACGACGTGATTTGCTGGCTGCGTTCAACGACAAGATCCTTCAACACCGCTGCGGCGATGTCCATATCAACGCTCTGGCGATTCAAACTTGCGAAAGCCATGACACGGATCAGCGCACCCTCGAGCTCTCGAATGTTGCTTGAGATCTTTCCGGCGATGAATTCCAAGACCTCCGGCGGCACAGTCAAACGGTCGGCCATGCTCTTCTTGCGCAAGATGGCGATGCGAGTTTCCAAGTCCGGTGGCTGGACATCGGTTGTGAGCCCCTGCTCGAAGCGGGAGAGCATTCGATCTTCGAAATCTTGTAACTGCTTCGGTGGCAAATCCGACGTGATGACGATTTGCTTGTTGGCGTTGTAAAGGCTGTTGAACGTGTGGAAGAACTCTTCTTGCGTCTGAACCTTGCCCGACAGGAATTGGATGTCATCGATCAACAAAACATCGACGTCGCGATAGCGGCTCTTGAACATCGAAGCTTTGTCGTCGCGAATGGAGTTGATGAAATCATTCGTGAACTCTTCACTAGACACGTAACGCACCCGCGAGCCAGTGTGCAACGTTCGCGTGTAGTGGCCGATTGCGTGGAGCAGGTGCGTCTTGCCCAGACCTGATTCTCCGTAGATAAACAAAGGGTTATAGGCCCGCCCGGGCAACTCGGCCACGGCGGCAGCGGCAGCGTGGGCGAAGCGGTTGCTTGCACCGATAACGAATGAATCGAATTGGTATTTAGGGTTGAGGCGGGTGGACTCGTTGCGTCCGCTGACGATTGCCGGTGCGGTTGGTTGTGGAATGACGACGTCATCAGCCGCCGCATCAGAGCCAGCGGATTCATCCGCGTCTGATGCGACGTAAGAATCAACATCGTCAGCCAGGGATGCGTCGACTGTCACCGCGATGCGCAGATCGCGTTCATATTCCTTGCTCAGAACATCACAGATGATGTCGCGCATACGCGTCTCGACAATCTGTTTGGTGAAGTCATTGGGTACCGCGATCAGCGCGGTGTCTTCCACCAGGGCAATCGGCTTGGTCATGCGTAGGAACGCGCGGTGGTGTGCGGCCAATCCAGCTTCATCCATGCGATTCATTGCATGAGCCCACACATCGGCCAATGTCGTGCTGGTGGTGTCAGTCATGGCTTCCTCGCATAGTGGGGGGTGTGGATAAACCGCAAGAGCGCGCAGACTAGGAGCATTGCACCCTTGAAGGCAAGACGGTATCCACAGGCACATCCGCAGGGCACGGCAAGACGAAGTGCGGACCACGCCGTGCTCTGGGACCGCCACCTGCGCGATCCGTAGTTCACGGGTGGTTCCACGTGGACCCCGATGCTGTACTGCCCCCACGCCTCGCGTATCGTGTGCCTGTTGTCTCGACTTGGCCGTAAGGCGCAAAGTCAGAGATTCACGGCACGGAAACGAGCCGAATTCAGATGTCAGAACGACCTACAGGCACGCTCAAGGCAAGGCGGATAACGTGAAGCGCACATACCAACCGAACAACCGTCGTCGGGCAAAGACCCATGGCTTCCGGTTGCGGATGCGTACTCGCGCGGGTCGCGCAGTGCTCTCGGCCCGCCGGTCCAAGGGTCGCAGCCGTCTGACTGTCTGACCACCTGAGGCCGGGGTGCTGTCATGTTGCCTCGAGCCAATCGCTTGACTTCGAGCATCGAAATATCGGCGGTTATTAAGAACGGCCGGCGCACACGCCTTCCACATGCAACTGTGTATATGTGGATAAAACCCGCCAGTTCTCCAGCTCAAGCGGCTGTGGCTGTGGGTAAGCCTGTGGGTAACTCAGTTGTTCGCGGCGCCGTAGCCCGCCGAATTCGCCACGGCCTCGCCCCACTGGTGCCATTACTTCCCACAGGGTCACTGGTGGTTGTTCGTGCCTTCGCCACCGCTGTAGCGCCATCGGCGACAGAATGGACGGAGAATCTTCGCATCGCACTTGCGGCCTGGTTGAAGGATGGACCGGCGGAGTCCGTCGGCCAGGCGGCCGGGCAGTGAGCGCACATGCGGAATTCTCGGATCCCGCGAACCCAGCTATGGCCACCAACTCAACGAAGGTTGCGATTCGCGCGTTCGTTCGCCACATCGTCAGGCTGCCGGCTTATGTGCTGCTCGGCCTGATTTGGGCTTATCAGCGCACCATCTCGCCGATGCTGGGCGATGTATGCCGTTATTACCCGAGCTGTTCGCGCTATGGAGCGGAGGCGATCAGTGTGCATGGGGCGCTTAAGGGAACGACGCTCACCATTCGTAGACTCCTGCGCTGCACGCCGTTTCACGCTGGCGGGCTGGATCCGGTGCCGCCGAGAGGTAGGTGGCGGATATCGCCCGAAGGCGTGGCAACACCAACACATGAATGAGTGCCGCCGCATCTGCGCGACTCGTCACGCTGCTGGTCGGCTGGTGCAAAAGTTTGTGTTTGACGCGAGACGGTGTGATGCCGCTTCGCACACATGCGACAGGAGAGCGCAACTCCCGTGACAGCAAACCCTTTGACCTGGCTGTATCCCATCGAGTGGACCGTGTCGTGGATCCTGCGGTTCTTCCACTCGGCATTCTCGACCTTCTTCGATCCTGGCGCGGGAATCACCTGGGGTTTGTCGATTTCGGGACTGGTGGTAGTGATCCGAATTGCCCTAATCCCCTTATTTGTCAAGCAAATTAGGGCAACGCGCAATATGCAGCTGATCCAGCCGCAAGTGCAGGAAATTCAGAAAAAGTACGCTGGTGACCGCGAGCGACAGAGCCAAGAGTTGATGAAGCTCTACCGCGAAACCGGCACCAACCCGCTGTCATCGTGCCTACCAATCTTGGCGCAGTCACCGATCTTCCTCGCGTTGTTCAAGGTGCTTAACGGCATCGGCCACTACGACAACCCAACTGATGCCGTGCCACCTGGGCTGACCGCACAACTCACAGCCAGTGCTCACAGTGCATCATTTTTTGGCGTGCCGTTGTATGGGACCTTCACCCGGGCGGCTGACACGCCGAATCCGGGATCCACGCAAATCCTCACCTTGGTGCTGATCGCGTTGATGTCAGCGACCACCTTTATCACCCAACAGCAACTGATCGCCAAGAACGTTGCACCTGGGAACCCGATGGTGCGCCAACAGAAGATCATGTTGTACGTATTCCCCATCATCTTCGCCATCTCAGGCGTCAACTTTCCTATTGGCGTGCTGCTCTACTGGTTTACGACGAACGTATGGACCATGGGCCAGCAGTTCTGGGTCATCCGCAACAGCCCGCAGCCAGGAACGCCGGCATTTGCGGCCATGCAGGCCCGTAAGGCTAAGAAAGGCAAATCCGTGGCGGATTTGCCAGGTTCTTCTGCCGCGGGAGAGCCGCAGACACGCATTGTTCGCAACCAGCCCAAGCGCTCCTCGCGTGACGCCCGCCGCGGGGGCCAGCCTCGACCTAAGCCGACAGACGGGTCGGCAGACAACACACCCAAGGAATAAGACATGAACGACTTTCCCGACATTGTGCATGCTGACGACGAGGTTGAGACCCTCGACCTTGCCGATGATGGCAAGAAAGCGAAGACTCCGGACTTGGTTGCGGAGGGCGACATCGCGGCTGACTACCTTGAAGCCCTTTTGGACATCCTGGACCGCGATGGCGACTTGGATATGGACGTCGAAAATAACCGAGCTCGCGTGAGCATTGTTGGTGATGACCTCGATGATCTGGTCGGCTCCGACGGGGATGTGTTGGAGTCGCTGCAGGAACTCACGCGTCTGGCCGTGACCCGAGAGACCGGTATCAGGTCGCGCTTGATGCTGGACATCGCCGGCTTCCGCGAAGGCGAAAAAGCGAAACTTGTGGCGCTTGCTGAAGAAGTAGCCGAGCGGGTCAAGTCCAGCGGCGAAGCCGAGAAGCTTCATCCGATGACTGCCTTTGAGCGCAAGGTCGTCCACGACCGCATCGGCGAACTGGGTTTGCGCAGCGAATCTGAAGGCGAAGAGCCTGATCGCTGCATCGTCGTTCACCCTGCCGATGCCGCCTGAGTAGGTGCTTGCCAGATTGCCCTCCGCCGTTTCACGTGAAACCAGATCTGGGGGACTCTGGTGACCCGTGGTCTGCGGGGTATGGGAAACGGAACCCCGGAGCGATTGCCGCGGTCGAGCCATCTGACCATAGGGGGTACGCCAGGGTGACTGAATCAACACCTGCCCCAGCCTCCGCTGGCGACGCTGCAGTGAACGGCGACCTCGGGACGATACCCGCCGGTTTGGCCGCACAGTTCCCGGCCGCCGCCGCACAGTTGGAGGTGTACGCGCGCAGTTTGGCAACCGACGGAGTTGTTCGGGGGTTGCTTGGTCCGCGCGAGGTGCCGCGCATCTGGGATCGACATATCGCCAACTGCGCAGCGATCGAGCAGCTCATTCCCTATGGCGCAACGGTTATTGACATTGGTTCGGGTGCTGGCTTGCCGGGGCTTGTGCTGGCCATTGTCCGGCCAGATGTGACCGTCACATTGGTGGAGCCGCTGCTTCGGCGAACCACATTTCTGGGCGAGGTCGTAGAGGCATTGAAGTTGGGTGGTCGAGTCGAGGTGCTTCGCGGCCGCGCCCAGGAATTCCACGGTCGGCTGCGCGCAGATGTCGTGACTGCTCGAGCGGTGGCGGCACTGGCAGGGCTGGTGCAGTGGTCGTGGTCGCTGGTCGCTGCCGGCGGGTCGATTGTTGCGATGAAGGGGGAAACCGCCACCGCAGAAGTTGAGGATGCTCGGCCGGTCTTTCAGAGACTCGGGATCGCTGATTCACAGGTGCAAGTCGTCCCGTGTGCCAGCACAACTGGTACCGCGACCGCAGTTGTCATCAGCCACCCGCATGCACCACGATAAGCCCCTCGCGAAGAATCCCTGTGCTGCTGCGGTCCCCCATCTGCGGGCTGCGCGGCCATAGGT